>CAMWWF010000068.1 GCA_947177885.1 uncultured Lachnospiraceae bacterium | reverse complement strand
ACTGTGCGGATTTAGACAAGTTAAATGCACAAGTTATTAATGGACAGTTCCTAAGGATTGATAGTACGGGATACTCCTTAGTGTGACAGCTCCATTTGATCATGCTTGAGTTTTTGTGGCAGGGAAAATGTATTTTTTATATTTGTTCAGTACGTTCAGCAAAAGAATACCCAATATACCGCAGGAGAGGATCTCTCCTGCACCTACCGTGATAAAGGAAAACCACAGGGGTCTGATGCCGTAAGCGTAATAGAGGACAAAGGGTACGATTGCAGTATTGGCGACAATGGGAGGGACAGGTGCCAGCCATTTGTTCCTGCGCAACAGCCAGGTCAGCACAGCTCCGATCAGGGTGGCCAGTGTGCCGAATATGATGTCAGGCAGAGCGCATCCGGTAAGGATATTGGACAGCAGACAGCCTAAAGTCAATCCCGGAATAGCCGCAGGGGTGAAAAAGGGTAAAATGGTGAGCGCTTCAGAGAAGCGTACCTGGACGGCGTAGTTAGCCAGACCAAAGGCGTTGGCGACAAAAGTCAGCACAACGTAGAGCGCAGCGATAACGCTTGCGTGGACGATAAATAATACTTTCCTGTTCATTTTTTTCTCCTTTAGTTTTGTTTTACGTGAGGAAGGTCTCGAACTCACGGTGTTATTTAGTAAAAGCCTTGAGTTTATAGGCTTTTCCAAAAATTTATTATAAAGGAAAATGAGAAAAAGTCAAGCCCTGACTCAATTTATGGAAAAGGCTGACAGGAATAGATAAAAAGGTGAGTTGTCAATAAAGTGTTGCCGAAAACCTTGCCTAATTCCGTCATTGATTTTATGTATAAACTGATATAAAATAAAGTAAGCTTGAAACGATAACCATTGCAGGATTGGAAAAGGTAAATTGTATGGGGAATGTACGGAACAGAAAGACAGGCAGGGCAAAGCGTTTTCTGGCACTTTTATTTACATTGGTACTTCTGGCGGCAGTGCCCGGAGATCACCTCGGAGCGGTACATGGCGCGGAAAAGCGGATCGTGCGGGTGGGATTTTTCCCCATGGATGGTTATCATGAGCTTCGCGCGGACGGCAGTTTCACAGGCATGGATGTGGAATATCTGGAAGCCTTGTGCGATTACCTGAATTGGAATGTGGAGTATGTGGAATGCGAAAGCTGGGGCGATGCCCTGGACATGCTGCTGAATAAAGAGATCGATCTGGTGGGTTCCGCGCAGTTTTCTCAGGAACGGGCGGAAATTTACCAGTATGCCAGCCTGGCCAGCGGTTATACCTTTGGAGCCATCGCCGTCAACAGTGACAGTTCATTGGCATATGAAGATTTTAACGCCATGCGTGATATGACTTTCGGCGTGGTGGGCAGTTACATACGGAAAGACGAATTTTATGAATATATGGTCGATCATGGCATTCCCAGGCCTGTCGTGCAGGAATATGAGAACACGGCGGCTCTGCAGGCAGCCCTTGATGCAGGTGAGATCGATGCCCTTGTGCATTCTCTCACAGAGATCAGAGAGGGACAGCGTGTGGTAGGCCGATTTGCACCCATGCCCTTCTATTACATATCTTACAGGGGAAACGATGATCTGATGCGGGAGCTGAACCAGGGCATCGCAGATATAAAGATGAACCGTCCGGAGCTGGAAAACGAGCTGATGGTGAAGTATTATGACAGCAGGCTCGACCAGACCATTCTGCTTACCAATGAAGAAAAACAGTATATTGCGGCAAGAGGAACACTGACGGTGGGATATCTGGACGAGTACTACCCTTTTTCCTATGAGAGCGACGGAGTCTATTCGGGGCTTGCCAGACAGGTTCTGGAAGAAGTATCCGTAAGCACAGGCATTCTCTTCGACTATGTTAAGCTGGAAGATATGGCGGAAGCGAAAGCGGCACTGACGGATGGCAGCATTGACATTCTGAGCTATTGTGGGGAATCCGCCGCAAATATCAGGGCCGAGGGATTGGCAGTGACAAAGGTGTATGCCCAGGTTCCCCAGGTCATTATCATGCGCAGAAATGATAAATCGGACGCCATAGGCACACTTGCCGTGGAAGAAAGCAATGCGGCGGGAGAAGCGGTGCAGAACTTCACGGGAGAGAATACCCGGCTTCTGACTTTCCCTACACAGCTTGAGGGTTTGCTGGCAGTAAGAGAAGGACAGGCGGATGCGGCTATCTGTGATGGGTACCTGACGGAATACCTGCTGGGCTCACAGCTGCACTTTAATAAGATGGAGATCCACAGTGTGCTGAGCGATGTCCACAGCATCTACATGGCGGTGGCGGATGATGGAGATTCCCCGCTGCTCGGTATCCTGAACAAGGAACTGATCGAAGTCAGTGACAAGATGGTCAACGACTATATGCTTCAGGACAATTTCTATTCCAAGATCAGCATAGAAACCTTTATCGGTGACAACAGCATTCCCATCATACTGATCCTCATGGTCTGCGCGGCGGCAGTCATTCTGGTAATGTTCTTCCTTCTTCGGAACAGTATGCGGGTGCAGAAGCTGATGTACAAAGACACGGAATTCAATATCTGGAACCTCAATTATTTACGGTATCGCGCCACACAGAAGCTTGCCGCGGACAAAAACAGCAATTATGCCGTGGTATACACGGATATCGGGCAGTTTAAGAGCTACAATGCGTTATACGGCTGGAATGCGGGACAGCGGATACTGGAGCTGGTTATCGAGACGCTTTCGAGAGAAGTGAACAGTCAGAATGAACTTTATGCCAGGAGTTATGGCAGTCATTTTTTATTGTTCGTGAAATATGAGGATCTGAATACACTGAAGAAACGGCTGCAGGATATGGCGGACCGGATCTCCGCGTGTATCGATGAAGAAGCGGAGACTCATATGTCTCTTGCCATGGGCGTGGGATGTCTGGAAAATGGGGATGACGACCTGCGGCGTGCCCTTTCCGAAAGTATTCAGCTGGTGGATTCCCTGAAAAACGACTACAGCAATGTGGTGCAGATATATGACGATAAACTGCGCGCCCGGCTCAGAGAGAACCATGCCCGGGAGAAGCTGCTGGAATCCGTGGATATCGACAAAGATTTTGTGGCCTACTATCAGGCAAAGGTGGATATCCGTAACGAGCGGATCGTGGGAGCAGAGGCATTGGTGCGATTTAAGGATCCCACTGCAGACGGGGCCATTCGCGCGCCGGGCTTTTTCGTACCCTATTATGAGCGTACCGGCAGAATCCGGGACATTGATTTCTTTGTGATGGAGAGTGTCTGCAGGATGCTGCGCAGGCGGCTTGACGCGGGACAGAACGTGGTGCCTGTCTCCTGTAATTTCTCCCGGCTTCATTTCACTGCTGACGGATTCCCGGAGAGATTTGAGGAAGTGATGGACCGATATCAGATTCCCAGGGACCTGATCGAAGTGGAGATCACGGAGACGCTGGTGGGGGCGGAGGTACAGCAGCAGAAAGTCAAAGAGATCGTGGATATTTTGCGGAAAAAGGGAATCCGGCTGTCCATAGACGATTTCGGCTCCGGTTACTCATCTCTGGGCGTGTTTGAGCAGATTCCGGCTTCCGTCATAAAGCTGGACCGGTCTTTCCTTCTTAACAATGAAAATCGTGTCAGGCAGGTACAGATCATGAAAAACATCGTCAATCTGGCCAGAGACCTGAATGCCCAGGTAGTCTGCGAGGGCGTGGAGACAAAGGATGACACGGAACTGATGATGGAGATAGGCGCTTATGTCGCCCAGGGCTATCGTTACTGCAAGCCGGTTCCCGAGGATGTGTTTGAGGGGATGCTTGGGTGAAAAATATGCATTACTATTCACACGCCGCTTCCGCGAGATGTTTTTATGCGCTTTTTGCTGATCAAACCAAATCGATCAGAATGATCGCGTTGACTGCAGTGCGCGAAGCCGCTGTCTTTGTGTCTTCTGTGCATCAGTTACCGGTCACGGAATGAACAGCAACTTATTTCCCCCTGTTTATTCGACTTTTCATTGTCTGCTTCCATACTTTTGGATATAATGATAAAGAATGTGAACAGCAGACCGAAATAACGCCATAAAAGAAAAGAGGTGCAGAGCCATGGCCGCGGATATCAAGACAAAATTGCCCATTGGAATTGAAAGTTTTGAAGAAATCCGAACCCTGGGATTTTATTATGTAGACAAACAAGGCTGATCAAAGATCTGCCCAATGACTGGGGAAAGGTAAATCTGTTCACGCGTCCCAGAAGGTTCGGGAAATCTCTCAATATGAACATGTTAAAATACTTTTTCGAATATGGCTGCGACGACAGACTGTTTGAGGGGCTGGAAATATCCAAAGAACAAAAGCTGTGTGCGGATTACATGGGAAAATATCCGGTCATCTCCGTCACACTGAAAGGTGTAAGTTCCAGAAACTTTGATTCTGCGAGGGGAATGCTCTGCACCATTATCGGAAGCTCTGCGGTTCCAGTTTTTATCAGACAGTGATAAGCTCTCGGATAAGGATAAGGCGAACTATAAGCGATTAATAACCTTGGGAGAAAGAGATCAGCCCGCTTTCATCATGTCAGACGAGGTGCTGGAAGACAGCCTGCGGATGCTGACGCATCTTCTCCATAAGCACTACGGTCAGAAAGCCATTCTCCTGATCGATGAATATGATGTGCCGCTGGATAAGGCACAGATTTCGGGATACTATGACGATATGATCGGCCTGATCCGGAATTTGTTCGGTCAGGCGCTGAAGAGCAATGACAGTCTGTTGTTTGCCGTTCTCACAGGTTGTCTGAAGGTTGCCCACGAGAGTTTTTTCACAGGATTGAACAATCTGCGCACATTCTCCGTCACAAATGCACAGTTCGATGAACATTTTGGTTTTACTGACGAGGAAGTCCGGACAATGCTGGAGTTTTACGGAGTGGGTGACCGGTCCGGCCTTACCAAAGAATGGTATGACGGATACCGGTTCGGGGACGCGGATGTTTACTGTCCCTGGGACGTGATCAATTACTGTGCGGCACTGCGTGCAGACCCCAGAGCCCTTCCCCGGACCTACTGGCTTAATACCAGCGGGAATGACATTATCCGGAATTTTATCCGGATGGCGGAGCCAAAGACGAAACGGGAGATCGAGTGTCTGATCGACGGAGGAAGCGTAGAGAAAAAGATAAACCAGGAACTGACATATCGGGATCTGTACCGAAATATCGAAAATATCTGGAGCGTGCTTTTTGCCACAGGTTACCTGACCCGCCGAAAAATACCACTCTCCCACGGACACGCAGCCACTTTTGACATTGCGGCAGATAAAGAAGCCGACGATATCTTCTATCTGGTCATTCCCAATCTGGAGATCAAAAAGATCTTTATCGACCAGGTCATGGAATGGTTTCAGGAGGAGAGCCGCAAAGACGCGCCGAAGCTGGATGCTCTCTGTGATGCTTTTGCAGGGGCGGATGCCGCGGCTGTCGAAGAATGCTTTAATGCTTATCTGCGCAAGACCATCAGCATTCGTGACATCAGTGTCAGAAGGGGCCTGAAAGAGAATTTCTACCACGGTATCCTGTTAGGGCTGTTGAGCCATCGGGGAGACTGGATCGTAAGCTCCAACATGGAATCAGGGGACGGCTTCAGCGATATTCTTGTGGAACTGGAGGAGGAAGGGATCGGTATTTTTATAGAAGTCAAGTATCCGGACGGGGATGATCTGGAGAACGGATGCAGAAAAGCACTGGCTCAGATAGAACGAATGAACTACGAAGACCGGCTGCGGCAGAACGGACTGACTACGATCTATAAGTATGGGATTGCCTGCCACAAGAAGCGCTGCAGGGTATTGTTGCAGGAATAGGTCAATATTTCTGACCTGCCAGGCAGGATGTCGCAATTGTCAGTAAAGTGCGTTCGGAAACCGGGATAATAAAATGTAATTATCAAAACACAGTAAGGATAAAAACGTATGAGATGGGATTATTTGTTTGACAAACAGGTATTGGCACAGGGAAAAGAATATTTTCAGGAGGGACGTGTAAATAACCTGATACACAGGGGTGCGACTTATCAGGCTAAAGTCACAGGTTCCAAAAAGTATGATGTAGAAGCATATCTGACGGACAGAGTGCATCCCCGCCTTTACTGTAACTGTGAGGACGCGGCAGATGGCTATTATTACTGCAGACACATGGCGGCTGTACTGTACGCGATTGCGGAAGAAGAGAATCAGGGATCGAAACCGTCCGGACAAAGCGGGAAGAAGAAGGAAACAGACAATATTCCAAAGATAATATATCCCTTTTCCCACAAATGGACGCTTTTGGACGATGAGGAGGACACATCAGACAAAAGGGAAAAAGAGCCGGAATACCAGGTTTCTTCTGGCAGATCGGAAAGCGAACCAGGTGAGCAGACTTTTTCTGCCGGAACGGAAAGCGAACCGAACGTTCATGCTTCCTCTGCCGGAACGAAAATCGTGGCGGACGAGTATGAATATTTTGACTTGCGTGAAATGACAAAAAACTTTGTCTTTTATGAAGATTCCTGTCAGGCTGCACTTAAGATGATAAGAGACGGTGAACTTTCGCTTAGCAATCTGAAGGTGGGATATCCGAATAAACTGGGCGCCAATGAGATGATCGGAATCGCCGAAGGGATGGTGCGGCCGGGGAATAAAGCTGAGATGACGGAATGGCTCAAGATATGTTTTGATAAAAATGAGATTCAATATGCGGAGTGCGGCGTGAGAAAATGTTTATACAGCTACCGCAATGTTCAAAGCCAATACGGTTACAGTTCTACTGTTTCAAATAAGGAGACAAGACCCTGCAAACATGTTATCGGCTTAATGCTCTTACTGCAGAAGAGATTGCGGGAAGAAGCTGTGGGGGATGCCACTGACAACTATGCCCAGAGGATGTTGTATGATTTTCGCAATCTGAGAGCCTGGAACAGTGCGGAGGAAGAACCGGATAAGGTATCCGGTGTCGTGCTGGAACCCATCCTGGAGATGGACTATGACGGCTTCAAGCTGGGAGCCAGGATCGGAAAGGATAAGCTTTATCAGGTAAAAAGTCTGCCGCAGCTTGTATCCGGTGTGGAGGCGAAGGAGCTGCTGAAATTTGGAACCAAGACAGAGATTGACTTTTCTGCCGCACGCTTCGACGATCATTCGAAAAAATTTTATCATTATATCCGCCAGGTCGTTATGGAGGAGCACAGGAGAGGAAGCCACTCGCGGGAGACATTCCGTTATTATGAGAATACCGCGGAAACCATCAAGGGCAGGATTCCTCTGTATGGAAGACGGTTGGACGACTTCTTTGAACTGGCAAAAGGGGAAAAACTGACTTTTTCGGATAAGAGTGAAGGAAGGGCACTGAAGACAGTTTTACAGTTCCGGGAGGCAGATCCGGATGTTGAACTGTATCTTTCCAAGGAGACGGATGAGAGAGGGGTTTTTCAGGGTGTCCGCATAGAGGGAAGTTTTCCGGAATTGCTGCAGGGGCTGAATTACCAATACTTTTTTTCAGAGAACGCCCTGAACCGGATTCAACCGGAAAAGTTGGAAAATCTGCGTCCCCTTTTGGATATGGCGGTGCATGGTGTGATTTCCATGCAGGTGGGCCGCAGATATCTTTCGGAATTTTATTACCGGGTGCTCCCGGTACTGAAGGAATACGCTACTGTCACGGAGGAGGATACCGCAACAATCCGGAAATATCTTCCCCCGGAGGTGGAGCTTGTCTTCTATCTGGATGCGGAGCAGAAAAATGTGATCTGCCGCGCCGCAGCCAGATATGGCGATGTGGAATGTAACATTATGGACTGGTCCACGGATACTGCCAAAAGGGACCGGTTCCGGGATGCGGAGAGGGAACTGGAGGCGCTGGATTGTGTACGGCAGTTATTTCCGGAAGAGGACGCGGAAAAAAGATTCTTCCACTGCGGCACGGATGTTGATGCAATCTACACGGTACTGGAGAGCGGTATTGCAGAGCTGATGCGTCTGGGCGAGGTACACACCACGGACAGCTTCCGGAGACTGCGCATCCGCAAGACGGTGCCTGTGACAGTCGGCGTCTCTGTGGGAAGCAGCATTATGGATCTGGAAATACATTCGGAGGAACTGAGCCAGGAGGAACTGTTGGATATCCTGTACCAATATAACAGGAAGAAAAAGTACTACCGCCTTAAAAACGGCGATTTCCTGAATCTGGAGGAGCAAAGCCTGCAGGAGCTTGCCGCCATGCTGGAGGCCATGCACATCTCTCCCAAAGAATTTGTGAAAGGCAAAATGCAGCTGCCCCTCTATCGTGCGCTTTATCTGGATAAGATGCTGGAACAGTGCGACGGGGTCTATGCGGACAGGGATTCGCATTTTAAAAAGCTGGTCAAGAATTTTAAGACCATAGAGGATTCCGATTATGAGCTCCCCACAACACTGCAGCCTGTTATGCGCAAATATCAGAGCCATGGCTACAGATGGCTGCGTACATTGGAAAGCAGCGGCTTTGGCGGTATTCTGGCAGACGATATGGGACTTGGGAAGACATTACAGGTGATCGCGGTGCTGCTGGCCGCAAAGAACGAGGGGCGGCTGGGAGACGTGAAGACTGATACGAAGAATGGACCGGAAAGCAGCCCTGCACTGATCATTACGCCCGCATCATTAGTGTATAACTGGCAGGAGGAATTTGCCCGGTTTGCACCGGAGCTGTCGGTAGGCGTTATTGTCGGAAACCAGGCGCATCGGACTGAAATGCTTGCCCAATACTGGAAGTGGGATGTTCTGGTGACCTCCTATGATCTGCTGAAAAGGGATATCGCGGATTATGAGGATAAGCAGTTTTCCTATCAGATCATTGATGAGGCGCAGTATATCAAGAATCATTCCACCGCTGCGGCAAAGTCTGTCAAGATCATTCGAAGCAGGGTGCGGTATGCGCTCACAGGAACACCGATTGAAAATCGCCTCAGTGAACTGTGGAGTATATTCGATTATCTGATGTCCGGTTTCCTGTACGGATACGAAACCTTTAAGAAGGAGCTGGAGACACCCATTGTCAAAAATCAGGACGAGGACGCCTCGAAACGTCTGAAAAGAATGGTCTCCCCGTTTATTCTCCGCAGATTGAAAGGGGATGTCTTAAAGGATCTCCCTGACAAAATGGAAGAGACATATTACGCAAAAATGGACAATAAACAGCAGCAGCTGTATGACGGTCAGATCGTCCATATGCGCAAAATGCTGGAGAAACAGACGGAGGAGAATTATAAAAAGAATAAGATCCAGGTTCTTGCGGAACTCACGAAACTTCGACAGATCTGCTGTGATCCCTCTCTTCTTTTTGAAGATTATGGGGGAGAGTCGGCAAAGCGGGCAGCCTGCATGGAACTGATCCATAGTGCCATAGAGGGCGAGCATAAGATATTGCTGTTCTCCCAGTTTGTCTCCATGCTAGAGCTCTTGGAGAAAGACCTTGCGGAGAAGCAGATCCCCTACTATAAGATCACCGGAGAGACAGCGAAAGAAAAACGCATGGAACTGGTGAAGTCCTTTAACACGGATGACACGCCATTATTCCTGATTTCCCTGAAAGCAGGCGGAACAGGCTTAAATCTCACCGGCGCCGATATTGTCATCCACTATGATCCCTGGTGGAATCTGGCCGTGCAGAACCAGGCCACGGACAGGGCCCACCGCATCGGACAGACCAAAGTGGTCTCCGTGTATAAGCTGATCATGAAAAATTCCATAGAAGAAAAAATTCTGCGCATGCAGGAGGATAAGAAAAATCTGGCAGAGGAAATCCTGAGCGGAGAAAACGGCAATATTGTCAATATGAGCAGGGAAGATCTGTTGGAACTGCTGGAGAGTGTTTGAAAAAGCATTCCCCCGGTCTGCACGCCCCACTTCTCGGCCTGCTGCGCCCCCACTTTGGTCACCGTAGCTGGGGTAAACGTCCGTTTTACCCCTATTGCTCTTTCTTTTTTTTCGATGGGTCCTTCTTAAAGGTTTTCTGCCAGTTTGCATGAATCTTATCCATAAAAGTCTCCGTGGTATTCAGGTACGCGGAGACCCGTTGCTCTTCGCCATACGCTCCCACCCGAGCCTGAAAAAGTGTGTACTCCCGTTTCAGGAATTCGGCGGCGGAACGGTAATTTTCCCATTTCATCCTTGCGTTGGTGATCGCCAGAAGGGATGTGGCCAGAGTTGTGACCGAGGACAAGACTACAATGGCCATATTTGTGTCCGCCTGACAGGATGCCAGAACCACATTGATCAGCGGACACAGCATCCCGGCGAATGAGAAGGTATAATATAGCCTTTTATTGAAATTCGCTTTTCTGATATACCATTCCAGCGAATATTCCGTTCTGATCCTGCATATTTCTTCCGGTGATCTGTTTTCCGAAAACAGCACCTGTACCTCTTTCCATTCTTTCATTTGTATGACTCCTTTTTTTCCGCATTAAGTATTGTTAAAGAATCGATCGTATGCCGGCGATATTTTATAAGCGATTTTCAAGACAAGTGAATCTGTCAAAAGATCTCTTACGAAAATATTTTCTCATAATAATCTTCCGACATCTTCGTGACATCATAATCGTATTCTGCAAATTCCATCTGCCTCTGATAACACAGTACCTGCTTCATCTGCTGATAGCCGATGGCAAGGTTGAACGGCGTTATTTGGCTTACATTACTCAAATGCTCCAGCCATACGTCCACATCCAGGGGACATTCCTTACATGTATTCAGATAACGCAAAAACTCATCCTTGAACAAGGTTACCGGCAACAGCAGAAATATGGCAATTGAATCGGCGGCAATTTCTTCCAGACTTTGCGGAATGAGAGGAATTGCATAAGCATATTTCAACATACTCTGGGACTCATTGAGCAGATATCGCCCCACGCCGTTTGCTATCGCATAACGGCGCGTCTTATAACTGCAATTGCTAGCAACCACAATCTTTACTCCGTCGGAAGTGGCAGTGGTAACTGCAAGCTTTTAACTGAAATTAG
>CAMWWF010000067.1 GCA_947177885.1 uncultured Lachnospiraceae bacterium | reverse complement strand
GTAGCCTGACTGTGAGAAGAAGATATATTCTGGTAAATGGTCTCCATGTGTTCAAGGTGTTTCTGCTGGGCGGAGAGAGTATTTATGAGACGGAAACAGATGAAGACTCAGGCCTTCAGGATTTGGAGATGGTAGTTCACTGGTATATGCTGGGGGATGGGACTAAGACATATATCATGGGAATGTTGGATGAGAACGAGTACAGGAATGAAAATATGCCGGCAATCCTCTGGAGAAAAAGTACCGGCAGTGCAAATATCTTTTGTGTCAATGCAAATTACATAACAAATATGTACGGCATAGGCTTTCTGAGCGCTATGATGGCGGAAGCGGAAGCCTATGAGATTCATCCCATAGTCAATGCACAAAGCATGACGGTGGCAGAGTTTTCAGCGTTTGCGGAAGACAACTCCGAGGAACTCATGTCAATTTACAGCAGCCGGCAGCCGGCATTGTATGAAGGGATAGTATGGCCGTCTCTGATATCCGTCACGGAGAGAACGGGAGCGCATATAACGCTGATGGCGGCCCCGCAGTTGGATTATGACGATGAAAACGAACCTGACAGCACATTGTTTCCCCGTTATATGGCCCTTGTAAACGAAGAGCATGGCGAGATAGGCGCCTCCATGGGCCGGGTCTCCGAAACACCGCTGGAATACAAGCTTTCGAAAGACGAGTCGTTCTATACGGAGGGAGCGGGAGAGTATACAATACTTTCCATGTATACGGACGATCCGGACGAAGTTCTGGAGGCGCCCTGGGAAAAATATTTTCCGAAGCTTCGGACCATGGCCGCCGCGCCGGATCTCACGAAGCCTCCTATCGATTATGTGAATCGGAATGTGACGCTACAGCGTGCAACTGCTGTGGGAAGGGAGCATCCGTACAGTGCCAATCTGGCCATCATGGGCTATGAGACGGCTCTGGGCTACTCCAATATCGTGTTGGACATGAAGGCTGTCTCCTATCCGGAGAGCGAGGAGGATCACTGGCAGAATTTAGCCCGTGTCATCTCTCAGAATCTCTGCACTTACTGGAAGAATTACGAAATCTTTTCCCAGACTACACTGGCAGAGAGCGATGCCAGGGTGAGAAAGTTCCTGGCGCTGGATTACAGGACGGTGAAGAAGAGAGATCAGATTATATTGTATACAAACGACTTTGAGGGTTCCGTATGGTTCCTGGTCAAGATCAACATCGGGGAACCGGGAGAAGTGGAAGGCGGCACTCTACAGGAGATAGGAGGGGGCTATTATCTGCTGGAGGCGGTGGAGACGGAGGTCGTGATCAATATAGAGAGTACGGCGCTTGAGTATTACCGTTAAGAGTGTGGATTGTTTGCGCCGCCGCATGCGGCAGGGCAGAAAGAGTGTAAGATGAAGATTTGTATTGTTGCGGAAGGCTGCTACCCTTATGTGGTAGGCGGTGTGTCCAGTTGGATCCACAGTATGATAAAGTCCTTTCCGGATCATGAATTTATCGTGATGGCCATTGTCGCGAATCGGTCCTTCCGAGGGAAGTTCGCCTATGAACTTCCGGATAATCTGACGGAGGTTTACGAACTTTATCTGGAAGATAATGACTGGGTCAGAGAAGGAGAGGGAAAGAGACAGAAGCGTCTGACGAAGGAGGAGTATGAGGCGCTGAAGAGCCTTCTGCTCAATCAGAATGTAAAGTGGAAGGCGTTATTTAAGCTGTTTGCGACGAAGAGGATATCCATGAATGAATTGTTGATGGGACCGGATTTCTTCAGGGCGGTAAAGGACTGTTATCAGATCCGTTATCCCGAAGTGGTCTTTTCTGATTTTTTATGGACCATGCGCTCTATTTATCTGCCTTTATTCCTGACCATGCGGATGGATGTGCCGAAGGCGGATCTGTATCACTGCGTGGCCACGGGGTATGCGGGAATCCTCGGATGTATGGCGAAATATAAGCATAACTGCAGTCTCATCATATCGGAACACGGTATCTACACCAGAGAGCGGGAGGAAGAGCTGATCCGCGCAAAATGGGTGGAGGGCATATATAAAAATATCTGGATCGAGCAGTTCAGGAAAATGTCGAAACTGGCCTACAGTGAGGCGGAACTGGTGACAAGTCTTTATGAACATGCGCGGGAGCTTCAGATTGAGCTGGGGTGTCCGAAGGAGATTACCATGGTCACTCCCAATGGAATCGATGCCTCCCGATTCGTGGTGACGGAGGACAGGAAGCGCACGCTGGAAGCGGATATGATCCATGTGGGAGCAGTGCTGCGTGTCACACCGATCAAGGACGTAAAGACTCTGATCCGGGCTTTTTCTTTTGCGAAGGAGAAGGTTCCCGCATTAAAGCTCTGGATCATGGGACCTACAGATGAGGATCCCGTATATGCGGAGGAGTGTATGGATCTGGTCCAGGCGCTGGCGGTCCGGGATGTGGTATTCACGGGCAGGATCAATGTGACAGAGTATCTGTGGCAGATGGACATGACGATCCTCACCAGTGTCAGCGAGGGGCAGCCTCTGACGATCCTGGAGGGCTATGCGGCACATAAACCGGCTATTGCCACGGATGTGGGAAATTGCAGGGGACTGATATATGGTGAGGGTGACTCCTTCGGTGCCGCAGGTATTTTGACTCATGTGATGAATGTGGAGGAGATCACCGCCGCGATCCTGGAACTGGCATACAGCAAGGAGAAGCGGGAAGAGATGGGTGAGAACGGTTACAAACGCATGATGTCCAGATATAAGATAGAGCATATGAAGGCGGCATATCAGAGGATCTACAGGGATATTGAGGATTGGATGTGATCATTCTTATGTGAAACAGACTGCCACAGGTGGCGGTCAGACAGGAGGAGTATTATGGCGGGAATCGGTGTCAGGCTGAATCGGATCTATGGAAAAGGCAGCATTGCAATGCACTTGCTGGGCTTTGGTTACAGTATGATGGTTACCATTGCCCCTATGGTGGTGGTCATTGGAAATATCATGCTGATGAGCAGCGTGCTGGGATACGATAAACTGGGATATGCGGACAGGAATCTGTTCTCCGCCACCATATTGTATATCTTTATCTTTGCTCTGCTGACGGCGGCACCTTTTAATGCAGTGCTCTCGCGTTATATGTCCGATGTTATTTACGAAGAGCAGTATGATGATATTATGCCCTGTTACTATACGGGATTGATCTTAAATATTGCCCTGAGCTGTCTTCTGGGGATACCGTTCTGTATGTGGGAGTATTTCGTGGGCGGTGTGGCGCTGTATTTTGTGTTTACCGGCTATTGCGGATATATTGCCCTGGTGCTGGTGTTTTACTCCATGCTGTACCTGTCTATCTGTAAGGATTACACGAAGATTTCCCTGTACTTTTTCGGAGGAATGCTTTTTGCGTTCGTGATAGCGGCGCTGCTTGTGCTTGTGTTTGATGCGGATCTGATATACAGTATGCTGCTGGCTATGAGCCTGGGGTTTCTGCTGACGGCGGTATTGGAGATGTCTACTGTCCGCCGTTACTTTAAAAGGAACAGCAACCGATATAAAAAGGTATTTCTCTACTTTAAGAAATACTGGAAGCTGGTGGTGGTGAACACCGGTTATACACTGGGACTTTACATTCATAACTTTGTATTCTGGAATACAAGGATGAGAATGGTGGTGGCTGATTCCTTTGTGATGGCGCCTATCTATGATATGGCAACCTGCCTTGCCATGTTCACTAATATTTCCGCCACCGTCATTTTCATATCCAGAGTGGAAATGAGTTTTCATGAGAGATATAAGCGGTATTCCGAGGCTGTCACGGGTGGGCGCTGGCAGGACATCATCAATACGAAGGACAGGATGTTCCGTCAGCTTTCCCTGGAGCTTTTAAATCTGGTGCGGATCCAGTTCATCATATCCGTGGTGGTGTATCTGGTGATGGTTGTCTTTCTGCCAAGGCTGGGTTTCTCTGGAACGGTTTTAAGGATTTATCCCTGTCTTGCCGCAGGATACTTCATTTTGTTTGTCATGTATGCGGAAGTGATCTTCCTGTATTATTTCAATGATCTGAACGGAGCCGTTTTGACGGCGGTCACATTCTGTCTGGTCACCTGTCTGGGCAGTATGGTTTCCAGAAATCTGTCGGAGATCTGGTATGGCATGGGGCTGGTGACGGGAGGACTTACAGGGTTGACGATTGCGTATTTGCGGATTCGCTGGGTAGAGAGACATTTGGATGAACATATTTTCTGTAAGGGTACATTATTCCCCATGAGCAGGGACAGGAAGCCTGAGGCGAAAGTATATGACAAAAAGGCGCTCAAAGGCGGGGAGGAAGTTACCGCCTGAGTTATATTTTGACTTGAGGATAAAGGGAACACGGGCAGCAGGAAGGGTATGGATGATACTATGGAGACAGTGAGAGTAGTGGGGATTGTGATGGTCGCGTTGAGCGTACTGCTTCTGGCAGGCAGTTTTCTCGCTTATGCGCGGCACAGGCTGACAGAAAATTTCGGTATGATCTGGGGGATCGTGGCAATCTGTCTGCTGGTCATGGGGATCATTTTGATCGTGATCAAAGAAAGCGTTACAGCGGTGTCCGTCATTGCGATTTTTCTGGGCGTGTTGCTGGTGGCGGGACTCTTTGGATTCAGTCAGGCGATTTCCGTGATGATCATGAAGAATCAGGAGCTTGCCATGCAGGTATCGCTTTTGAATCAGGAAAATGAAGGAATTCTTCAGGAACTTACAGTGAAAAAGGAGAAAGAGGCGCAATGAGCAAGAGTATTCTCTTTGTGATGAATACGCTGGGGCATGCCGGGGCGGAGACCGCATTGTTGGAGCTGCTGGGTAAGCTGGGGGATTCCTATGAGATTGACCTCTATGTGCTGATGGGGCAGGGGGAGCTGGTGACGAAACTGCCCCCCCCAGTGCATCTGCTGAATAAACGGTTTAACGATTGTTCGGTGCTCTCAGGGAGAGGCAGACTGTGTATGGCGGGTACGGTGATGCGGGCACTGTTTCGCCGGGGCACGGGGATACGCCTGTTTCCCTATTTATGGCAGAATCTGCGGACAATGTTAAGGCGGCATAAGGTACAGCCGGATAAGCTGTTATGGAGGGTTCTGTCAGACGGCGGCATGCGGATCGGGAAGAAATATGATCTGGCAGTGGCATTTATAGAGGGCGGCTCCGCTTACTATGTGGCTGATCACGTGAGAGCGGAGAAAAAGGCGGTCTTTATTCATACGGATTATGAAAAGGCCGGGTATACCAGAGAATTGGACAGGAACTGTTATCTGAAGTATGATGTGTTGTTTGCGGTCGCGGAACAGGTGAAAGAAAAGTTTTTGGGGATATATCCGGAGTGTGCTGACAGGATGTTCCTGTTTCATAATCAGATCAACAGGGACATGATCCGTGAGAGATCGCTTCAGGAGGGGGGATTTACGGACGATTATCACGGAGTCAGAATATTGACGGTGGGAAGGCTGATCAAAGAAAAGGCATATCCGGTTGCCATTGAAGCCATGAAGCTGTTAAAGGAGAGCGGATGCGAAGCGAGATGGTATGTGTTGGGGGAGGGCGATGAGAGACGTACTCTGGAGCGGAAGATCGCAGAGTATGGGCTGAAGAAAAGCTTTCTTCTGATCGGTGCGGTGGACAATCCGTTTCCCTATTACAGGCAGGCGGATCTCTATGTCCATGCCACCGGATATGAGGGGAAAAGTGTCGCCATACAGGAGGCTCAGGTCTTAGGCTGTGCCATTATTGCGTCAGACTGTATGGGCAACCGGGAACAGATCATCCATGAAACAGATGGTATCTTATGTGATCTGGATCCCGAGGCGGTGCGGGATGCCATTCTGAAATTGCTGGGAGATGTACGGCTGCGGAACAGATTAAAGGCGGCTGCAGCCGATAAGAAAACAACTTATGAGGAAGATATCAGGCTTTTGACTGAGATCCTGGACGGTAACTGAGGGGGAAACAGGGCATTTCTCATCCTGATTTAAAATTCCGCGGAGCGGAATCATGGAGGTTAGTGTGAAGTACGGAGAACAGAAGGACTTGCTGATCATAATGCCGGCATACAATGAAGAACAGAATATCAAAGAAGTGCTGAAACAGCTTTCGGCACCGGAGATCAAAGAGATAGCAGATGTGTTGGTCATGAATGACGCGTCTTCGGATTCTACGAACTGGATTGTTAAAAAGCATGGATTTAAGCTGGTGACCAATGTCTTTAATCTGGGCTACGGAAGTGCGATCCAACTGGGATATAAGTATGCTATTCGGAGAAAATATAAATATATTATCCAGATGGATTCGGATGGGCAGCATGATGTCTGCAATATTCCCGTATTGTATGACATTCTGAGGACACCCGGAGAGAATGGGGAATATCCCGATATTGTGCTGGGCTCACGTTTTATGGAGGGCAGCAGTGATTTTCCGGTGTCCGTATCCAAGCGGGTGGCATATTCGCTGTTCAGGTTCTGTATCAAAGTGGCTACGAAGCGCAGGATCTCGGATCCGACTACCGGTCTGCAGGGTCTGAGTTGCCGGGCGGCATTATACTACTCTAAATTCGGAAATTTTGACAATAAATATCCTGACGCCAATATGCTGATCCAGATGCTTCTGTTGGGATATGAGGTGGTGGAGGTGCCGGCAGTGATGCATAACAGGGGATTCGGTGTCAGCATGCATTCCGGTCTGAAGCCTTTTGTCTATATGTTCCGCATGATGTTTTCCATTATGGCTGTGGTATTCCGCATCAAAGTGCTGCACATCGGGACAGGAGAGAAGAAGGATGATATTTTTTTCTAAAAAAGACAAGGCTTCCTTTCGGAGGAGAGAGTTTTGTGAGGCGGCGGGCGATGTGCCGAATCCCGGAAGAGGCTGGTATCGTATTTATACATACGTGTTGGGAGAGGGAGAAAGCTGCGATCTTCCGCCGGTGCTGTATGAAAATGAGAGATTGGCGCTGGTGTTGATTGACATCAGCGCATACAAAGAGCAGGCTATAGCGGATGAGGGGCTGGCGCGGATCGACAGGATCCTGAGCTGCTTTGCTGACGGCGGCAGCGAGATGATACTGCGTATCGTCTACGATACGAAGGGAAAAGGGATGGAGCGGGAACCGTCCTTTTTCTCTCAGGTACAGGAGCATATCGGGCAGTTGGCGCCCCTGCTGATGAAATACGGCAGTCATATTTTTCTCTTTCAGGGATTGCTGGTGGGAAGCTGGGGGGAGATGCATTCCTCCAAATTTGTGTCGGAAAAGTATCTGCGGCAGTCGGCGGAAAGCTTTCTCACCCTGACGGAGGGTAAGATAAGGCTGGCGGTGAGAAAACCGGTCCAATGCCGTCTGATGCAGCGTGCGGAAAGCGTCACAGAGCGCGGCATAGGCTGTTTTGATGATGCCATCTTTGCCTCGGAAACCCATATGGGAACTTTTGGAACGCTGGAGAGGCGGGAAGCAGGATGGAAGGATCCGTGGAGGCCGGAGGATGAGATTGCCTTTATGGGGCAGCTTACGGAGTATGTTCCTTTCGGCGGGGAGGTTTTGAGCGGGGAGAAGGGTATGACGGCGGCGGATACGGTGAAGAGGCTTTCCGGACTTCATGTCAGCTACCTGAATTGCATACATGAGGAGACCAGACTCAGGGAATGGAAGGTGACGGAATATATTCCCGGCGTCAGTTTGTATGATCATATAGGCGCATATATGGGATATCGGTTCGTGGTAGAGAAGGCAGTCTGTGAAAAAAAGGGAAAGTCCGCCTGGCTGGCGGTCCGGATTGCCAACCGCGGTTTTGCCTGTTGTGGGGAAAGAGTACAGTTTCTCCTCTGCACGGATCAGGAGAGGGAGGAGAGAGTCGTCCCCATAGACTGCGATCTGGGAAAACTGGAAAGCGGTAAAAGTATGACGCTGCAGATCCCCCTGGAAGAGGAAATGCAGCGGAGCGGGGTGCATCTCTACGGAAGACTGCGAAGGATGCGGGATCAGGAAACCATAGTCTTTGCCAATGAGGGAGCAGAAGGAGGGCTGCTGTTAGGGCTTTTCGATTGAGAGTGTTCCCAGCAGATATCCGTGTTCTGTGAGATTCAGGTCATTTCCGTAGAGAATTGTCTCACCGGAGATCTCGTCCGTAGTCTGCCAGTACAGTTCATAGGTGCCGTGTGGGTAATCGCCCGCCGCCAGAGGGATGTCAAGATAAGTGATCTCACCGTCGGCAAGGCAGGAAGAATCCTCCTCTGCGATAACGGGAATCGTCTCGCCTGTTTCCGTATCTGACAGGGTGAGGCGGAAAGAGAAATCCCTGTAGCTCCTGGAGAAGCCGACATTTTCAATGCCAATGCGCAGGAATACCTGTCCTTTGATGTAATCGCGCACCACTTCCGTGGAGCGCAGGACAAAGCGATAGCCTAAATGATCGCGGATGTAATCATATCCGCTGACGCCGTTGAAAATATCGTCTCCGCTGTAGATGGTCTGTTTCCATTTATCCAGTACAGAGGAGTCATAAGTGCTGTTGATATAGGAGACATGCATCTGTCTCATGTCCGTGACGGCATTGTCCAGATCGTTGTATGGGTTGTTGATGATCACTTCACCGCCGTTGGGAACGGTCCGGCAGAGGATATTCTGAAAGGCGATCTCCTCTGAGCGGGACCGGGTCATGTATGTGCCGGTGTCGGTCTCCGAACCCAACATGCCGTCGTTGTACAGCCCCAGCCGGTTCAGGTATGGGCTGTCCGGCATGGCGGCGAGCTCGGAGTAACTGTCGGCTTCTGTAATGCTTCTCCACTGCTCGGGGGTACGGACAGCCAGATAAATGGAAGGATCAGCGGTTTCTGCCAGCTTTGAGGCAAGCTGCCGCATATCTGCAGCGCTGCCGTAATTTGTGTTGTTCATCTCTCCGTGATTGCCGGTGAAAAGTCCCTGAAGCGTGAGAATATGATCGGCATATCGGTTGTACACCGTGGCTGTCTGTTCCATATGTCTCAGGATCAATGAAATATCCTGCGGTTCCGCGTTCAGCGCGGCGCCGTCCCAGTCATAGATGAACCGCAGCAGCAGGCTGTAGTCAGTGCCGCACCATGCGGACAGGATGGTGTCAAGCTGGGACAGTGCGGTTTCGGTAAGCTCTGTCTCTTTAAAGCGGCACAGGTTGATCTGTATCAGTACCAGACGCTCCTCATTTTCCTCATCTTCCGTTTCCGGGATATTGGGGACATCGGCAGGGGAGGCGTATACAGCTTCGTCTTTCAGGATATACCCGTAAAGGTGGTAGTATCCGATATGGGGATTGTCCAGATGAGCCGTGCCCTCCGGATATTCCATGGGTGTATAGGTGAGAGCAAAGGTATTAAAATACCGGATGTTCGTTGCGAGGAACGAAAATATCAGTGCAATGGTGACAATAGATGTTTTCATGGATTCTCCTTTAGATCTTCTGCGGTTATCTCCATGATTATAATATCTGTGTCGTAAAGATGCAACTGAAAAATGGAGAGGAAATGTAAGGCTTATGAGGAAAATCTGTTTCTTTTCCGGTGATATCACCCGGGGAGGGGGGACGGAGAGTGTGGCCGTTCTGCTCGCCAATGCGCTGGCAAAACAAGGCAGATATGAGATACTGTTTCTGAGTCTGGTAGAGCAGCGGGAGGTTCCATATTTTGCAATAAGTCCTGAGATCAAAAGATACCACCTGGCGGAGAAGTGGATTCAGCCGGGGCCTGGGTATCTGGCAGTGCTGCCCAAATTAAAGCGTTTTCTGACAAAACACAGGGTGGATATATTGATAGATATTGATATCGTGCTGGACATCCTGTCTGTTCCGGTGAGAGGGGCAAGCGGGACCAGGGTGATCTCATGGGGGCATTTCAGTTACTACTTTGAGCAGGAAAGCCTGTATCGGCGGCTGATACTGAAGATCGGAACAAAGAGAGCGGATTACTGTGTGACGATAAATGAGGAGAACCGCCGCTGTTATGAGAGCTGTCTGCACCGCAGGAAGGCGGTGAGAACCATTTACAATCCCGCAGTGGTGGAAGAACGTTATGAGTCTGTCCCAAAAGAGAAATATATCTTCTGGGTAGGGCGGCTGACAGAGATCAAGGGTGTCGACTGGCTTGCGGAGACAGCAAAGAGAGTGCTGCGCGCGCTTCCGGACTGGAAATGGCTGATAGCGGGAGACGGTGAGGAGCGGGAGTGGCTGGAGCGCTACGGCAAAGAGCACGGACTGCATGGCAGGCTGGAGCTTCTGGGCAGAGTTGAGGATTTATGGAGGTATTATGAGGCGGCGGAGATTTATGTGCTCACGTCGCACTCGGAGGGACTTCCCATGTGCCTGTTGGAGGCGAAGGGACATGGCCTGCCCTGTGTCAGCTTTGATATCAGAACCGGACCAAATGAAATTATCAGAGACGGTGTCAACGGTTATCTGGTGGAACCCTATGACTGTGACAAACTGGCGGAAAGGATCGTTGAGCTGGCGGAAAACGAGACTCTGCGGAGGCAGTTTGCCGAAAATGCGTCGCTGGATATGGAAAAGTTTGAGCTGGGGCGGATACTGGACAGCTGGAATGAAGTTTTTATGAGTTTATGCGGGGGAGAGAGAAGCGGTGGGTGAGATGATCAGTGTAGTGATACCTGTCTATCGTTCGGAAGAGTATCTGCCGGAGTGTATAGACAGTGTAAGGAATCAGACTTATGGGGATCTGGAGATCATTCTGGTGGAGGATGCCTCGCCCGATGGCTGCGGAGAAATCTGCGACCGGTATGCGGAGAGGGACCAACGGATCAAATGTATCCATAAGCCTCAGAACGGCGGCGCGGCGGAGGCGCGAAACAGGGGAATGGAAATGGCCTCGGGAGAGTATCTTTTCTTTATGGACAGTGATGACTGGCTGACAAAGGACGCTCTGGAAAAGCTTTATGAAGGATTGAACAGATATCAGGCGGACTGCAGTGTGGGGCAGATGTGTGTCATGAGGCAGGAAGGGAAAAATGTGGGCCGCAAGGTACAGCAC
>CAMWWF010000066.1 GCA_947177885.1 uncultured Lachnospiraceae bacterium | reverse complement strand
CAGCGCCACATGTGTATAAGATACATTGACAGTTCAGCCTCAGGCGGAATCGGATAATACCCGAACACTGCTGCCTCAGGCGGAATCGGATAATACCCGAACACTGCTGCCTCAGGCGGATCCGGATAATACCCGGAAGAAGGCAGCTTCCCTGCGGACAGGAGCCGGCGGGGAGGCGGGCAACTATGCGGAACCGGAGGTAAATCTTTATGCCGGCATACAAGATCACGGCCACTCCTATTTTGCCAACAGCCTGATCTACGGGGCTGATCTGGAAAATATCATGATCTATGGAAAGGGACTGATCACCGGCGGACATTTTGACGAAAAGACCGGTATTTTAGAATATATCCTTCAGGGCGGTGATCCAAAAGAGCCTCTGTACAGAAGTCACAGGGGACACCGGGGCACATGGTTCGGCAACAAAGGCATTGCCCTTGTGCGCTGCAAGAATGTGGTGTTCCGGGACTTTTCCGTCACCATAGGAGGGCATTTTGCCGTGATCACGGAAGGCTGCACCAATCTCTATGTGGACAATGTGCTCATAGACACCACAAGGGACGCTTTCGATATCGACTGCTGTCAGGATGTGACCGTGCGCCATACCACCTGCAACTCCCTGACGGACGACGGGCTGTGCCTGAAAGCTTCCTTTGGAGCGGGAATCTTTATGCCCACTCAGAACGTTTTGATCGAGGACTGTGTTGTCAGCGGCTACGATGCGGGAAGCGTCTACGCCGGGGAGTACACCAGGGACAAGCTTGTGGCCGAGGACCGCTGCGGTCCCACCGGCCGCGTGAAATTCGGCACGGAATCCACCTGCGGCTACCATCAGGTGACCATCCGCAGAGTGAGATTCGACCGTTCCAGAGGCTTCGCCCTGGAGGCGGTGGACTGTTCCTCCCTGACGGATGTGCTGTTCGAGGACTGCGTATTGGACAATGTATCCAGTTCCCCCATCTTCATCCGGGCCGGGGACCGGGGCAGATTCCCCGTCACCGGCATTGGCGCCGAAGATGATTTCCCCGCAGGCTCCGCCCGCGGCGGGAACGGCATGTCCGGGGCGGATGAGGTACGTCTGGAGAAAAGGGAATGGATCCTGCCCCGGCGGCAGGAATACCACAGCTACCCGCCCCGGCGTTATACCCCGCAATATAACCGTGAGCAGACCGTTACTGTGGACGGACATTCTTCCTTCAAGGTTGTGGATCAGGAAAATCCCACCGTCTGCAACCCCGTGAATCTCACCGATGACATTCCGGAGTCGGACAGGCCCCTGTATGCCAACGCCGTAGGCAGTGCGGACCTGGCCTCGGTAGAAAATATATGTATCCGGAACGTGGAGGTCACCAATGCGGATCCCCGATATCCCATTCTGCTGATGGGGCTGACGGATTCCCATTTAAAGAATATCACCCTGGAGAATATCGAGGTGGAATTCCGGGGCGGTCTCACCATGGAGCACGCCACGGAACAGCGGCAGCTGAACACGGACTGGAAATTTTCGCAATTCCATGCCAAAGAAAAGGTGCAGAGTCTTCCCTGGCTGGTGAATTCCTTCTTTCTAAAGAACGAGGGGCTGCTGCCAAGGGCGGACTGGGATCCTGACACGGAGAGCTGGCGGGATGATCCGTATAACGTCCCCGAGCTTCCCGAAGTATATCCGGAACCCAGCAACTGGGGTATCCTCCCCGCCTACGGCCTGTACGCGAGACATGTGGACGGCCTGACCCTGCGCAATATCCGGATCAGCTGCAAAGTGCCTGATGAGAGGCATGTCTGCGTTCTGGATGACGCGGCGGATATTCTGATAGACGGGCTGGAAGCGGATTTCGTTTTCTCCGGAAGACCTGCAGCCGATCCCCTTTCCTCCTGTGAGCCTTCCATGGACAAAAACACAGCGTCCCGGAAGGAACCGGCAGCAAAATGTGCCTCCTCCATAGAACCTGTTGCGGTGATCACGAATCATTTCCGCAGGCATACCAACACGGAAAACGTGCTGGAACAGCCCTATTTTACAACCACTGTGAAAAATCTGGAAATCCGCCGTCCCCTGTCGGTAAAGCACATAGAGATCCATGCACCGGCTCCCGGTACGCCCGCTGACAGTCTCTATCCCCATCCCACCGTGCCCTGCAGCGAGACCAGCTATGCTTTTAAAGTGGATACAGATGAGTATCCGCTGCCTCTGACAGTACACCGGCCTTATATCCGACCGGTGGGCATACAGAAAATACAGGCAGGAATGCCCTGCACCCTGGATCTGGAAATACGCTGTCCCGCCTCCGATGTCTCAGACACACCATATGACGGCATGATACACGGAGAGCAGTCCGACCTGTACCACAGCGTAAAGGGAAGGAAAACGAACCTGATGCTTTCCGTGGAAAACATGCCGAAAGGCGCCTCGCTGGATGCGGAGAACAGACAGTTCCACTGGCAGCCGGATATATCCCAGATCGGAGAACACGAGGTGATATTCATCGTCGATGACGGTGTTATACCGGAGAGAATGGCGGTCAGATTTGTCATTTTTTCTGCAGATGACAAATAAAGATATGAAAAGGAGCTGTCGGAAAATGCAATTTATACACAATATATTGTTATTCATACAAACAATCAAACAACATATTGAGTATATCGCATCATTTTCCGACAGCCTCTTTCATCCCTCGGTTATGTATATATTTGCACTGATCCCCTTTGTGATCTACATGTTCCCGCGAAGGCAGCCAAAATGAAAACTTCTTTTCTTCCTCTGAAAATACTCTTTATCGCCTGGCGGTTCCCATGTGCGCTTACAGCATCATCTTCCCCTCGATCCCTTCGAAAACAACTTCTTTCCTGCTGCCGTCCTTCAACTCTATCACCACAGGCCCGTAGCCGCCGCAGCCTTCCGGATCGGTGTACCGCACCACCTTTACGGGGAACAGTTCCTCCTCCGTAAACGCTTCATGGCTCTCTTTGGTGATGACCTGTGAGATCAGCACATAGGGCTCATAACCGTACTGCTTTTTACGGTCTGTGAAAGCATACAACACAATGGATCTCTCCGAGTCAGGGTTTGTGCCTGTGCTGTGGAGCAGTTTCAGCTCCTTCCAGCCGTCGTATACGGTCATTGCCATCTGTTTCTCATTGCCCAGAGCATCCCTGCCCTTTAAGATCACCGCCTTAGCTTTCCCTTCTGTCCTCTCCTCGATCTCCGTGCCGTTGTCCGGGAAACCGTAAGAACCCAGCGTCAGGGATATGGGCGCCCTGTGCAGACGCAGTTTATCCACACGGATGACACCGTAAGGCACGGCAAAGTCAGCCAGATTAACGGCCTGGATCCAATGGCCCTCCTTTTCCACGCTGTAATCAAAGAACTGTCTGCGATACAGCACTCCATCCTTCTCCCCATGCCAGAAAGTCACATTTCCCTTGGAGAACTGTCCGGTGGTGCCATCCCTCAGGACATACTGCTGTGCCTCCACATCCGCCGCAGGCGCGGATTCCCATGGATACTTTGTATTATAACAGAGCTTGGAATAATTCCACATGCCGTGTTCATCGCCAGCACGCTTTACCACTTTTCCCGTGCGCAGAATGGTCTCCCCGTTAGCCTGATGATTGGAGAAACAGAGGGCGGGACCGTCCAGTGCCGTGACCTTCACTTCCTTCTCCTCCAGACTCTCCCAGCTGCCGTTATTCTCCCTGGCCGTCCAGAAAGGATGATCCGCGGGCAGATGCAGGCACAGAAATGCCTTTCCCAGCCAGAAAGGAGACTCCGCACAGGAATAACTCTGTACCAGCGGTGAAAATTGCCCGTAGAAGCCCAGCGTGGGAATCCCTTTGTATAAAAAGTCCTCCCTGCCCAGAAACTGCATCAGGGAACCGGAGGATATGCGTCTCGCCAGCCCCGGATTGCATGTCCCGTGATGTAACAGCATATTTCCGTCAAAGGCGCTGGTAGCCGCATTACGGTAAATATTGCTGCGGCCCCACATATTGGTCCAGCCGTCCCTGTCAAAGAAATCACCGTAGGTCTCCATCAGCCGGTTGGAATGCTCTTCAAATTTCCGTGCCAGATAAGGTTCGTTCTCATAGCCGTACCAGAGATTCCATATGGGAGAATACATATTAAATGCCCAGCAGGAATAATAATCAAAGGCATGTCCGTCGCGATACCAGCCGTCTCCCACATAATAGTTCAGAATCGCCTGAGCATGATCCCGCATGATATCCCGGTCAATGGGATACCCTTCCATATTCAGGAACGCCATATCCAGCATATTGAACAGCCGCCAGTTCTGGGGTACGGTGTTCTCATGCGCATAGCTCTGCAAAAATTCCGCTATCGTATCCTTTTCCGCCTCGGTATAAGTGTCCCATATCTGTTCCCTGCTGACCCAGAGGCAGATCACCAGGGCGCAGGTCTCCACCGTCTGCTGAAAAGCCTTGAACGGATCCGCATGTCCCGTGATCTCCTGCTGATCCGCATAAGTTCCCACATAAAGGGGATCCCCCTTGGTGCAGACTCTGAGCACCTGCCTCTTATAATATTCCACCATGGAATACCCGCAGACCTCCAGCTCGGGAATATTCCGTATCACGGGAGCGGCGATGAAAAAGGTTCTGGTCAGTCCCTCAAATACCTCCGCCGTCCGCTGGGTCTTCTGAACCTCCTCGGATGCCTTGAGATGAGGGTAAGTGATCTCCGTCTCCTTCCGGGGCATGATCACAGGCTTTTCCATATCGTCTATATGCTGAAAAACTCCCTCCAGCAGATAGATTCCCGCTTCCAGCCAGCTCTCCCTTGTAAGCCCGGTGTAGGGGCTTAAGTCATGATCCAAAGTCTTCGGTACAAATTTTGTTCCCATATGCAGATCCCTTCCTTTCCGTTGTCTGTCCTCCGTCATTACACCTGACTGTCACAAAACATTTCCTCTGTTCCTCCCAAATCCTGCCTCATCCCTCTTCGGATCCGGGCCGTTTGCCCGGTCATCCGGCGCTGCCCGGCTGTGCCGTAGTGATTTGGTTTTCATTTTTGCCGCCTGCTGCGGGCAGAGTTCCTGAAAACATGGGCTTTGCTCGTCAAATTTGCCGCCTGTTGCGGGCAGAGACCCTGAAAATCATAGATTTTCAGGGTTCGCTTCGCTCGTCAAATGAGCAAATGAAAAACTGCTCGAGCAAGCTCGGCAGTTTTTCATTTACTCACTTGACTCTGCCCTTTGCGGACATTATACCACTCTTTTAATCTTATCACAATGGTATTTCAGGTATCCTGCAAAAATGGTATGATCTCTTCCATTGTCCAGTTTTTGGCGGGTAGGATCCTGGCTTTCCCGCCGATCATTTCTCTTATGATACGCAACTCCAGCCGCTGTCTGTGCCTGAAATGTGCCGTCATATCTTCGAAAGTACCATATCCGTATTTTTTCCCATGGGGTGAGCTGATCAGATACTCCAGCATCAGTGAATACCACATTTCATTTCCCTGGCTGTCGCAACGCTCTTTCCTTATGGTATTTATGATCTTCTCCAGATCATCACTGTACAGATACAGCAGGCGGAATTGTTCTTTGTCCACCCTTTCAAATAATTCATGATAGAACTCCACTATTTCTTCATCACTCAGTTGCTGAAACAGGATAAGCTCCTCCATGATGTTCTGAAAGAAGGAACACTCAAACAGATAACCTGTGCCGGAAAAATCGGAATACCTGGAAAAGATAATATCCTTCAGCTCCTGCAGGGATCTTCTGCCATTGTATATTTCGTACTTTTCCAAGTCCCTGTGAAAACCCGGAATATCCGTTATGATCCTCGTGTAAGTGACAATAAAATAATCCTTCTCCCGAACCGTATTCTTAAGGATCTCATCCCGGATCGCCTCATAACGGTTCAGCATCTGCTCATATTCTTCTTTTGTCATCCAGGTACACCATGCCAGATCCACCGGCGAATAGTCGCCCTCCCGGCACACATGATATTCCGGAATGGCTGCACCGATCCGCCCCGTCAACGTGGATTTTCCCATTCCCTGAATTCCTTCGATAAAAATGTTTCTCATATACTTTTTCTCCCGTCCGGCCCGGAATGTCCGCAAATGCGCATGCGTTTTCAGACGGATCCGCGCGCCGGGTACCCGTCAGACCGCTGACATATTTCATTTGGGTGCCGTGTGTATAGAAAGCACCCCGCAGCAGACTGCGGGGTCAACATTTCTCATCTGTCAGGAGCACAACCGCTGCTCCACTGCCCTGTATCGCGTACCCTCAAGAATCTTCTTCAGACACGCAAAGGGATCCAGTTCATTGGAAAGGACCATATTGCAGGTGTTGACGGAGAATCCACTGACAAGACCGACTCCAAGCTCATTTTCCCGCACCGGGATCGTATTGGTCCTGCTGTTCACATTCCAGAATACCAGTCTGGGCAGCTGATAGCCGCAGCGTGCGAAACGCTTCTTTATGGTGTCAAAGAGGGTATCCGTATCCTGTCCCCGCACTGCCGCGTCAAACTCCATGTCCGAGATGATCAGAACGGTCTGGGGAAACTCTGTCTGCCTCATAGATGTCCGTACCGCCGTCTGCAGGATCAGTTCAAAGGTAGCCTCTATGTTGGTATTGGTACAGTCGTTATGGGAAAGCGCCAGTTCCAGCTTCTCCCGCAATGTTCTGCACGCGGACAGATCCACGTACCCGGGTCTTCCGGAAAAGGTGATGAATCTGTTGTGGAATGCGCCCCTCATGCGCTCGGCGAAATAGATGCCAAGGGCATTGGAGACATGAAGCGCCGTGACGTTTCCTGTTCCCACCGGACACAGCATACTGCCGGAACCGTCCACCACGCAGAGCACATTCCGGGCTTCCGCTGCCGTGTCGGGCAGATTCCTCCACAACGCCTCCAGCGCCGCGTCCTCCTTCCCTACCCGCATACCCCATCCCTGGCGGGCAGTGTACTGGGAGACAATATCATGGGGCATCAACACCTCCGCATGCATCACTGCCTTATTATTCTGTACCTGCTCCAGATAGTCTTTCCTGCGGTCCTGATCATGAAGCATAAATGCCCTGCGGTACAGCACATTTGCCTTGGACGACACTTTTGTATAGTCGATCTCCTCCCACCGGCCGTCACTCATGTATACCTCCGTGACCTTCAGATATGCCCTCAGAGATACCAGCAGTTTTCTGTACTCCCTGGCGGTAATACCCATGCCCTGCTGTAATTTCGAAGCCAGTCTTCTGGTCTCCCCCGAAGAAGTATTTCCGCCGGGCAGCCACTTTGCGCAAAGGGAAACGGACTTTCCCTGCTCCATATTTTCCAGATCCGCCTCCAGCTGCTCCTCCAACACTGCCAGAACGCTTTCCTCCACCGGCGTATCCAACAGGCACAGCATATCATCAAAACGTCCGTACTCCGCCATAAGATCCACCAGATTGCGAATCATTTCAGGCATGGTCACGGCCAGATATCGGATGATAATGCGGAAGCTGCGTCTCTCTCCCAGTCCGCCTCTCACGTCCCTGAGATAGAACAGCCATTTCATGGCCAGTACCCTGTCCTCGTAGAATGCACGGATAAACCTGTCGATTATTTTCTTTTCACTCTCATTTCTCAGGGATGCAGCTGCAAAGTTCAGATCCACCAAGGCCTTTCCCGCAGTCTCATAGCCTGCCGCCCCGTTTTCCGTCCTTTTTTTGCGATCATCCAAAACAATCTGCAGCTGATCCATAAAACCATTTCCGCCCGCCGTTTTCCCATGATCCTCCAAACCGTTGAGCGCTCCTTCCGCACGGTCTTTTTCCTGTGCCCGCCTCATTTCGTCGCTTGAAATCTTTTCCGTCTTCTCTGCAAAATCTCTTCCATCCGCCTGCCTTGTACCTTCATTCCGGACAGTGCGCAGCTTTTCCGCAAGTCCCATAGTAACATCCCCCTGATATCTGTTGTCCGCTTAAGCTCTGTTCCTTATGAAACAGCCTTACCGGGGCGGGATTTGAACCCGCATTTGCCAATATATCCCATATATATCCATTTTTTGGTTGCTGTGAAAGTCTTTTGCAAGACTTGTTTTCCACAGTAAGGCTGCTTTGGATCGGAGAAAGACCGGAAGCCGCTGCCGAGACGGGACTCGAACCCGCGACCACGCACTCCACAGGTGAAATTGTATTGCTGTCAAGGCCTTTGTCAAGACCTATTTTTCCGCGCTCTACCCAGCTGAGCTACTGCGGCGGCAGCTTCCTTCTTTCCCTCACCGGGTACACCGTTTCCGATGTACTGATATCAAGATACCATATCCTGGAAAAAGAATCATTTCAAAAAAGTTGCGAACTGTTAAGTCATTTTCCAGCTCCACAGGGCAGTTTCCCTTCCTCAATCTGTACTCATATTCCATGTCATTCGTCAGGCTCCCACAGATACAGGCATCCGGGACTTCGGATCATTGCCCGGAGAAAATGAAAACGGTCGAAAACTCATATCGAGCCTTCGACCGTTTGGTTCAGATTAACGAGGATAAGACACTTGTTACAAAATACGTGTGCTCTGCCCTCCGCAATACATCTGTTTACTGATATCCTGCTGCCTCCGCCGTCTGAGTTTTGACATATGTCCAAAAGCAGGTTATACTGAACATAGTCTCTCAGGATCTCCCCTGCGCCTGCCTTTGCGGCCGATTTGTGTACAACCGGCAAAAATCTTCTCGCAAGATCAGACACAATGAAGTTCCGAGAGTCTGTAAACAGAAAGAGGAGGACAGATCATGAACTTTGAGGACTGTTTTCCCGTATGGGAGAAATTAAATACAGAGCAGAAAAAACGACTGCTTGACAGCCTGATGACTCGTCAGATAGAAAAAGGAACCATCATACACAACGACAGTATGGATTGTACCGGGCTTCTCCTGGTTAAGTCCGGCCAGCTCCGTGCCTGTATTCATTCCGACGAAGGACGGGAGATCACCATCTATCGTTTGTTCGACATGGATATCTGCCTGTTTTCCGCCTCCTGCATGATGCGCTCTATTCAATTTGAAATAACCATAGAAGCGGAAAAGAATACGGAGTTTTGGATCATTCCTGCCAAAATCTATAAGAGCCTCATGGAAGAATCCGCACCGGTAGCGAACTACACCACCGAGCTGATGGCTGCCCGTTTTTCCGAGGTGATGTGGCTGATCGAGCAGATCATGTGGAAAAGCCTTGATAAGCGTGTCGCCGCGTTTCTTCTGGAGGAAGCCTCCATTGAGGAAAGCAATGTGTTGAAGATCACCCATGAAACCATCGCAAACCACCTCGGCTCTCATCGTGAAGTCATCACCAGGATGCTTCGCTATTTTCAGAATGAGGGTATGGTGAAGCTCTCCCGAGGCATGATAACCATTCTGAACGCGAAAAAGCTGGAAGGGTGCTGACATATTTCATTTAGATGCCTGTGTGCATGGAAAAAACCATGCTTCAGACAACGAAACATGGTTTTCCGTCTCATAATCTATCCATGCCACAGTTCATAGACGCCTCCGTCAACGCACGGTCGTTCATCACTGCATCGTAGAATCGGAAACCTCCGGAGAAGTTGTAGGCTTCAAAGCCATTGCCCTCAAGAATGCGGCTGGCAATATAGCTGCGCAGGCCGCTTTGGCAGATGACATAGACAGGCTTACCCCTTTCCAGTTCATCCAGCCGGTCCCTGAGTTCATCAACAGGGATATTCGTAAATCCTTCTATGTGGCCCCGGCTGTATTCTGCCGTTGTCCGGACGTCCAACAGAGTCACGCTGCCGTCTTTGGGCAGCTCTCTTATGTCTTCCAAATGCCATTGTTTCAAAATGCCTTCGGCAATATTGTCGATCATAAAGCCTGCTATATTCACCGGGTCTTTGGCGGAAGAATACGGCGGCGCATAGGCAAGATCCAGGTCTTTCAGCTGTGTTGCCTTCAGACCGGCATGAATGGCGGTCGCCAGCACGTCGATACGCTTATCCACCCCTTCATAACCCACGATCTGAGCGCCCAGCAGCCGATAGGTTTCTTTCTCAAAGACCACCTTCATGGTCATAAGTTTTCCGCCGGGATAATACGCCGCATGGCTCATGGGAGACAGGATCACGGTGTCCACATCCAGCCCCGCCTTTTTGGCATTGGTTTCATTGATTCCCGTGGCGGCGGCAGTCATATCAAATATCCTGATCACGGAGCTTCCCTGAGAGCCCGCATAGCGGCTGTCGCCGCCACAGATATTATCCGCAATGATACGCCCCTGTTTATTGGCAGGTCCGGCAAGAGAAAGCAAAGTATCTTCCCCCGTGACAAAGTGTTTCACCTGCACCGCGTCGCCTGCGGCGTAAATGTCGGGTACGGAGGTCTCCATCCGGTCATTTACCACAATGCTGCCCTTGATGCCAAGCTCCAGGCCGGCCTCTTTCGCAAGGTGCGTATCCGGGGTAACGCCGATGGCCAGCACCACCATATCCGCATGCAGCGGTGCCGCATCTTTCAGCAGTACATCCACACCGTTATCCCTTTCCGTAAAACCTTCCACGGTATGGCCCAGGACAAGCTTCACTCCATGTTTACGCATTTGATTATGAATAAAGGATGCCATGTCTGCATCAAAGGGATTCATCAGCTGCTTCGGACGCTGAACAATGGTCACATCCATGCCAAGATGACGCAGATTCTCCGCCATCTCCAGACCAATGAAGCCGCCACCGGCCAGCAGGGCGGATTTCGGATGATGCTCTGCGATATAATCCTTGATGCGGAAGGTGTCTTCCACTGTGCGAAGGGTAAACAGCCTGTCGATTTCAACGCCGGGCAACTCTGGCCGGGCAGGTTTCGCGCCCGGGGAAAGGATCAGCCTGTCATAGTTTTCTTCAAATTCCTCGTTGGTTTTCAGATTTTTAACGGAAACGGTCTTGCGCTCCGGATGAATGGCAGTGACTTCATGATATACCTTCATATCCACATGAAAGCGGGTGAAAAAGCTTTCCGGTGTCTGCAGCGTCAGGCTTTCCGGATCGGTAATGGTGCCGCCGATATAGTAAGGC
>CAMWWF010000065.1 GCA_947177885.1 uncultured Lachnospiraceae bacterium | reverse complement strand
TGGGTATCAATATAATCACAGCACATCCGCACAGGCTTTGATATTCCCGCCCTCCGCCTCACCTGATTGACCCTTCGTATAAAGTCTTCATACATCGTATGGCTGATTGCGGCAATCTGACTGACATTCTGTGCCCTGTCCACGGCTGCGGTATAAGTATCGCTCAATGTATAGGCCCATTCTGACGACAGCCCTCCCTCAATAGCCGCGCGGGAACACAAGGTGATAAACGCTACCACGGAATACTTGGCCTGCCGCACCGGGTCGGCACACTGCAGGCGGATTCCGGAACTGACACTGCCCGACACTGACAAGGCATCATGATAATCCAGATTTCCGGTACGCACCATGTCCAACAGTTTTTCTCCACAAAAAACGGTGCATGAACCACCCTTTCATCCTCTGTTTCCTGCCGTTTCTGCCCCTGCCCCGCTTCATAATACACAAAATCACTGGTGCGCACTTTTCTTCCCATCACGTAATAGTGCAAGGCAACCGCATGTTGAAACAGCACATTTATACTGACATAGGGTATATCCTTCACACAATCCAAAACCGCCAGCTTATTCCGAATGCTCAGATTCAGTTTGTCTGCCGCCTGCTCTACCTCTCTTCTGGCATATTCCCCCGTAAGCACCGGTCCGATTGCAAAAAAGCCCTCCGTCTTTCCGTCCTCATCATGCTTTGCCACTACCGCCCACATGGTTCCTATGGTATTGCTTATAATAAGAGGCAGCGTCGTCTTCCGTCCATGGCTCAGTATCACTTCCCTGCGGTCTCTGCCCAGCAGAAGCAATCCGTGAAAATACGGAGCTATACTGTTCGTCGTCAATAAATCCAGCTTTGCGTCATATTCCCACGTCCACAATCCATAGCAGTCCAACAGCATCCGGAAAAAACTGTCCCGCACATCATATTCCACCCTTTCACCCCCTTCTGAACCGTTCCTTTTCCTTTACGCAAACCTCCGCGTCACGGCCATGGTCGCCCGGCCGGCAAATTCCGCTAATTTTTCCACCGGCTCTTCCATTCCATTCTCAATCCAATAGCTGACCGTTCCGCTGAAGCCCTGTGTAATATAACAATATAACAAGTTTTGCTGTGTACTGTCCAAGTGTGGATACTTACTGCAAACAAGCGGAAAGACCGTGTCACGGCAAAGCGTAAAAATCCGTTTGGGCAGACTGTTATCCCCATATGCGGATACCAGTGCTCTATATTGTCCGCTGTTTTCTTTCAAAGCGCTTAACACATCACAAAACACCACAGTAATATCCATATAACTCTTTTGTGCGATCAGGCTACGGACGCTTTGCAGAAGTTCTTCCTCCAGCTTCTCCATCAAATCCAGCGGATCCATATAATGCTTATAAAACGTCGTCCTGTTTATGTGGCTGCGTTGGCAGATTTCTGTTACCGTAATGCGGCTGACCGGTTTCTCCTGTAATAGTTCCAAAAAACTGTTTTTAATTACCATTCGGGTGTATCTTACTCTGGCATCTGTTTTCATATCCGTCTTCCTGAATAAATATTTAATCAACAGATTTTGCAGATCCGTTGATTATCTTGCATTTCAACTTGAAATTGATGATTGTATATACTTCCCTCTTTTACTATAATACCATTAGTAATCTACATTTGTCGATAAAATTATCGGGTGAATAAGATATGGATAAGAAAGAAAAACAAGAATATTTATTTCAAGAAGCCGGCGTATGGAAAGCGATCAGCCGGATGGCAATCCCTGCCATGGTATCCATCCTTGTAATGATCATCTACAATATGGCAGATATGTTCTTTGTGGGACAGCTCGGCGATACGGCCCAAGTGGCAGCTGTTTCCTTAGTCGGTCCGGTGTTTACGCTGATGATGGCCATCGGTACCATGATCGGCGGAGGCGGCAGTGTATTGACCGCCAAAACCCTGGGAGAAAAAGATTTCGAAAAGGTAAAGCTCTACTCCAGTCTCTGCTGCTGGAGCAGCATTATCCTTGGCCTTTTATTTTCTGCCGTTGTGCTGCTGTTTTCCAATCCCCTTCTACGGTTTTTAGGCGCTGACAGCAATACCTTTTACTTAGCAAAACAATATATGACTATTCTGGCTCTCGGTGCGCCGATCACCATCTTTGCAAATGGATTTGGCAATGTTATCCGAGGCGAAGGCGCGGTAAAGGAAGGCATGGTCGGACATCTGCTGGGCACACTCGTCAACATTACGCTTGATCCGCTCTTTATCCTTGTACTGCGCATGGGTGTAGGAGGAGCGGCTGTGGCAACTGTCCTGGGAAATATGACAGCAGCACTGTATTTCCTTGTTTATATCAAAAAATCCAATACGAGCCTTACCCTTCAGCCATCCTATGCGAAAAAGCAGCCGTCTGCCATCATCCAAATACTTGCCCTTGGTCTGCCCAATATGATCAACAGCACGCTGGCCGGCTTCGCTGGCGCATTTGCCAATCAGCTTCTTGTACGGTATGGAACAAATGCCGTAGCTGCTATGGGTGCTGCCGGGAAATCCACACTCATCATCTCTATGATCCAGATGGGGTTGTGCATGGGTGTGCAGCCGCTGATGGCATACTGCTATGGTGCGAAAAATATGCCAAGGATCAAGGAAGTGCTGGCAAAACTTTCTATCCTTACCATCACAACGGGTCTGTCCGTAACCATATTCTGTCTGTTTAACAGCCGGATGGTGATTTCCCTGTTTCTAAAAGAACCGGAGGCACTGGCACTGGGGCAACAGATGGTGACCTTGCTCATACTCTCCGGTCCGTTTCTGGGCCTGTTCTATATTGGTTCGAACTTTTTGCAGGCATCCGGGAATGCCCTGCTTGCGACCATTGTTTCCATGCTGCGTCAGGGTGTCTTCCTGATTCCGCTGCTCTATGCAATGAACGCCCTGTTTGGCGTGACTGGAAATATTATCGCACACATCATCGCAGATATCACAGCCGCAGCAGTTGCAATCGTACTTGCTCTCCGACAATATAGAAAGTTAAAACGATCGTGTGAGACGCCATAATGTTTTACAACGGATTTCCTTTGGTTAGCTTTCTGCACACATCTTCCCTTTTTATCAACAATACGGCAACATCATTGACGTTAGTACCGGTTGCGCCTGTTTTGATCAGTCCGCCTGCTTCTTCCAGCGCCATATAGGCATTGTTATCCTGTAATATCTGGTAGATCTCGATTCCCATGAATCTCAGACGTTCTTTTGTGTATCCGTCACAGTATCCTCCGGCGGCATCCGTAGGTCCATCCGTTCCATCACTTCCTATGCTGAATACGGCAGTATCCTTTAAACCGGATATCCCTTCCGCTGCCGCCAATGCCAGTTCCTGATTCCGCCCTCCCTTTCCGGCCCCGGTAAGATGCACAATAGTCTCGCCGCCTGCCAGAAAAGCCAGACTCTGTTCGGAATCCTGATGGGTTCTGGCAATGGAAGCCAGAAAGCTCCCCGCCTCCCTGGCCTCACAGCACAGCCGATCTGTCAGGATCATGGGGTGATACCCCAGCTCTTTGCACGCTTCCGCCGCCGCAAGACACAGATTCCTCACGCTTCCCGTGATCACGGTTTCCACATTGTCCAGTTCCTTAGGCGTTTCTTCCCTTAATAATTCCATTGCCTGCTCACTAATACGAAGCCGGTATTTTTCCGCAACCGCAAGCGCCTGCTCGCAGGTACTGCTGTCAGGATATGCCGGTCCGGAAGCGATCATGTCCAATGGATCACCCAATATATCACTTAGCACAATACTATACACTCTGGCGGGGGCGCATATTTCTGCAAAACGCCCTCCCTTTACGGCGGAAAGCCGCTTGCGTATGATATTCATCTCCGTGATATCCGCCCCACAGGCCAGAAGCTGTTCCGTAATGCTGGAAAGCTCCTGGCCGGGGATCAGCGGTTTTTCAAAAAGAGCCGATCCTCCTCCTGACAATAAAAAAATGACTGTATCTTCTCTTTTTAATTCACTCACCAGATCCAGAGCCTCCTTAGTACCCCGAAAAGAGTTATCATCCGGCACGGGATGTCCTGCTTCAAAACATTGAACCTTCGGGATATCACCCTTCACATGCTCATATTTCGTCACGCATACACCAGCCTGCAGTCTGTCTCCCAGAATAGCGGCTGCCGTTTTAGCCATCTGCCATGCTGCTTTTCCTGCCGCCACCAGATACACTCTTCCTTCATGGAAACATTTTCCTGTCAATGCCTGTGCTACCGCCTCGTCCGGCATCACTTTCCGCAGTGCAGCTTTTATGATCCTGTCAGCATCTTTTTTCAAATCCATGGAATATCTCCTGTTTATTTTTTACCCATCATAGCACAATAACACCCAATCAAGGAACGAAATCCTGCCATGAAGATTAAATTTATGCGTGCATCCTCCACAAGGGCAAAATATTGTTCTTTTTGGCAATATTTTATTCTCCATATTTAGTAAAACACTGTACACTGAATATATCCTAAACATAATAACAAATATAATTGAAAGAAAAAACAAAAGGAGAGGAGGAAAAGTTGTGCCGGAAATCAAAAAAGCAATTATAACAGCCATGATCGGTCCGGAAAACAAAGAAAAACTGAGAGCCGCCCTGGCTCCTGCGGAAGTTACTTTCTGTATACCCTACGGCCCCGGTGCAAAAGAAAAGATCGCCGAGGCATCCAGGGAGGTGGATGTGGCCATTATGAACGGGGATGTGGAGGATTGTGTCCTGGCAAGCCCGAACCTGAAATGGATACATTGCTGCCGTGCCGGTGTGGAAAGATCTGTTTCGGAAGAATTATTTGAAAGGGGCATCATCCTTACCAGCTCCAGCGGACGCAGCGCCCCGGCCCTTGCGGAACATGCACTGATGTTCATGATGGCTCTGACCTACGACCTGCCGGGTCTCCAGCGTGCCCAGACCAGACATCAATGGGCAGCGGGCCGGGAGTATTTTATGCGGACCGGAATGTATCGGAAAACAGTGGGGATCATCGGCGCAGGAAAGACCGGACTGGAACTTGCCAGACTCTGCAAAGGTTTCGACATGACAGTCCTGGGATGGAGACGGACACGGACACCGGAACCGTATATTGATGAAATGTTCGGTTCCCGGGACGGGGATGACCTTAAGCAGTTTCTGTCCGGATGTGATTATGTGGTTCTTTCCATTGAACTTAACGACAGTACCTGGCATATGATCGGTGCCGGGGAACTGGCAGCCATGAAAGAATCCGCTTATCTGATCAATATGGGCCGGGGAGCCCTGATCAATGAGCCTGCCCTGATCGATGCTCTGCAAAGCAACCGGATTGCCGGTGCGGGACTGGATACCTTTGAGACAGAGCCACTCCCTGCGGACAGTCCTTTCTGGGATATGGCAAACGTTATCATAACCCCCCATATCACCCCCCAGCTCCCCGACAGGGAGGAACGTATGCTTAAGTTTGTTTTTGATAACATCAGAGCTTATAAGGAAGGCGGAGGCTTTGTCAATCTGGTCACCAGAAAAAGCCTGCTGACCAAACGGTAAAATATGCGGAATTGAAAGGAGTAAACATTGGAAAAGCATTGGTGGGAAAATTATCCCTGGCGCATGATACAGACCAATCTGCGTGAGATTGACATGGAGAATATAAATGCCCGGGAGTATGCAAAACAGCTGAAAGACTTTGGCGCTACCGTGGTCACCTTAAACAGCGCCGGTATACTGGCAAGCTATGAGACAGAGCACCCTTACCACGCTGTCAGCCAGTTTCTTCACGGTGATAGTCTGGCGCAGCTGATCGATGCATGTCATGAAGAAGGAATACGGGTGATCGCACGGACCGATTTCTCCAAGGTGCATTACGATCTGTATGAAAAACATCCCGAGTGGGCTTACCGGACTTCCAAGGGCGAAATCATGAATTATAACGGTGATGTACAGGTCTGTCCCAACGGAGATTATCAGCAGACAGTCCTGTTCGAAATCCTGGAGGAAGTCCTGACCAGATTCCCTTTTGACGGCGTATTCTGCAACATGAGCGGTTTTCTGGTCGTGGACTACAGCGGCAAGTACTACGGCCCCTGTCATTGCGACAACTGCACACGCAGATTCCGGGAACAGTTCGGCCTGGAGGTGCCGCTGACAGATGATTTTAAGGATCCTGATTATTTAAAATACATGGCCTTCAAAAAAGGGGTTACAGACAGACATAAAGCCAAAATGCGTGATCTCGTCAAATCCATCCGGAAAGATCTGTGCATGAACAATCTGGATTACATACGAAGTGAGAGCAATACGGAAATCGGACGCCCGCAATGGCTCTACAGCGCTTCTAGCAACAGCCGCCTCAGTGCGGGCAGGAAACGTCTCCGCCCCAGCGACAATGCCAGCGTTGACTTTATGGGGTTCCGCTACCGCGATACCTCCGTATCTCCTGCACTGATGGAGCTGCGCCAGTGGCAGAATCTGGCCAACAGCAATTGTGTCAGCATGTACATTATGGGCACTCTGGACAATCATGCGGACAGATCCGGCTTTGCTCCCACAAAAAGAGTGTTCGAATTCCATCAGACACATCAGGCACTCTACACAGGATTGCAAAGCGCCGCAAAGGTTCTGCTACTGCGCAGAGGCATGTGGCAGCGTACAGATTCTGAGACAGCCGGATGGATCCGGGCTTTGACGGAAAGCCACATTCCCTTTGACGAAATGAATCTTGACGAGCTGCAGGGCAAGGATCAGCTGCAGGGCATAACCACCGTCATCCTGGGAGATCTGAAAGGATTAAAGCCCGCACAGACTGACATTTTTACCGATTTTGCCAGACAGGGGGGAACAGTCATTGCAACCGGGGAAACCCGTCTTCCCGATCAGGGTATTGAGGAAATCACAGAAGTGAGGCACAATGCAATGTCAGCAGTATTTGCTCTGGACGAGAATGAAAAAGACATTTTTAATCACTGTGCAGATGCTCCGTATATCGCCCCCGGCCAGAATATTATGTTGGTTAAGCCGGCAAAAACTGCTGCCACCTGGCTGCATCTGATCGATGAACATCCCTTTGGGCCTCCGGAACGCTGTTATTATACAGAGCAGAATATCACTGCCGTCCCAGGCATCATAGTGAATCCCTGCGGTCTGGGACAGATAATCACCATTCCCTTCCGGCTTGGAGCCATGTATAGGAACGAAGGATATCAGAACAGCCTGAATCTGCTGCAGGATGTCCTGTCCGGGCTGGCTCATGTATCAAGCCTTGCACCGGACTCCAGCCCCATGTTCGAGGTGACGCTCTCCGCCAAGGATGATATGCAGGTCATACAGCTGGTCAATACCAGCGGCTGTTTTGCCAACAGCTACTTCCCTCCCCTGCCGATTTCCGGAATCCGGCTGGAGCTGGATTTCGAACCTGAGGAGATCCATACATTAAACGGCGGGACAGTCGATGTCCAGGGACACTGTCTTGTTTTAGATCAATTAAAGGAATATGAAGCCATCGTGCTCAAAAAATAGGAGGTATACACATGAAAATCGGATTTATCGGTCTTGGTATCATGGGAAAACCCATGGTGCGCAATTTGGTTTCTGCCGGATATGAGGTGCTGGTCTGGAACCGGAGTCAGAAAGCGGTGGAGGAAGCCGCTGCCGGCGGCGCTGTCCCTTCTGACAAGAAACAAATCGGTGAAGAGGCGGACATCATCTTTACCATGCTCCCCAACTCTCCTCAGGTAAAAGAAGTCATCCTGGGGGCGGACGGACTGCTTTCCCATATGCATGAGGGGCAGATCCTGGTGGACTGCAGCTCCATCAATCCGGTGGCCAGCCAGGAAATCTGCCGGGCGCTGTCCGAAAAAGGTATCCATATGCTGGATGCCCCTGTTTCCGGCGGCGAGCCCAAAGCCATAGACGGAACCCTTTCGTTCATGGTGGGCGGCAGACAGGAAATATTTGACAAATGTAAGGATATCCTGCTGTGCATGGGCGCATCCGCCGTACTATGCGGTGATGTGGGCGCCGGAAACACCACCAAGCTGGCCAACCAGATCATTGTGGCCTGCAATATCCAGGCGCTTGCCGAAGCTCTGACCCTTGCCCAGAAAGCCGGTGTGGATCCCGAGCTGGTCTTTCAGGCGATCAAGGGCGGACTGGCAGGCAGCACCGTCATGAACGCAAAGGCTCCCATGATGATCGCCGGTGACAATAAGCCGGGCTTTAAGATCGATCTGCATATCAAGGATCTGAACAATGCACTGGACTGCGCCCACAGTGTAGGCGCGCCTGTTCCCATGACTGCAGCCGTACAGGAAGTCATGCAATGGATGCACAGCCACGATGGCGGTCAGAAAGATCACAGCGCCATTGCGGAGTATTATGAACACTTAACCGATATCACGATTGGAAGAACCAAAGAGTAGCGAAAGGAGAAATCTATGTCAAAACAGGCAAAATCAGAAAACGGCTTATTGGCAAATGCATTTCAGGGAAGCTTCTGGAATACCAGGATCACTTCTGCCAATGTAGGAAAGAAAGAACTCTGGCTTGGTTATGTGGCAGGCCCCTTTGGCGCCATGCTGCTGCAATCCATTGTCAACAGTTATTTTAACCAATATCTGACGGATGTACTTGGCTTCACCGCCAGCCGGGGACTCTGGATCGCCAGCTTTATGGTTCTGTTCCCTCTGCTCTCCAAGATCCTGGATGCCATCACTAATGTTTTAATGGCAAAGGTCCTGGATAACACTGCCTGCCGTCAGGGAAAACTGAGACCCTGGATGATCTTAAGCCTTCCTGTCATGGTGGTCAGCTTACTGATGCTGTTCTGGATACCTTTTTCCAACCCGGCGGTCATGGCTGTCTGGATCGTTATCGCCTATAACCTGTTCTATTCCGTGGGCTACACCATGTGGTATATGTCTTATGAATTGTCAGCCGCTCTGTCCACCAGAAACTTTAAACAGCGGAAAAACAATTCCATGGCCGGACAGATCACGAAAAATATCGGTACGGGTATGATCTCTATTTTATTCCCCACGATCCTTACCGCCATCAGCGGAATGGTAGGCAATACAAGAACCGGTTATCTGGCTTGCATGGCAGTCATGTGTTGTGTTGCCGTTCCTCTGACATTCCTCCAATATTTCTATACCAGAGAGCGTATCACGGAGGAAAGACGGAATCAGTACGGAGTTGACGGGAATACCGTGCAGGAGGTCAAAGTAAAGGAAGCATCCTTCATGACGCAGTTTACAAGGATAAGTACTGGATCATGCTCATTATTCTGATCATGCTGTACCAGGTGTTTAACGCCATGAGAGGCGTGGCACAGGTATATTACAGCGGCTGGGTGGTGAACGGCAATGCCTATGGCGAATATGCCTCCATACAGGCTAAGTTTACCATGATTGCCCTCTCCCCCATGGGACCCGGCCTGATCCTCCTGCTGCCCATGTTCAAAAAATTCGGCCGCACCAGGGTCATCATCGTTGGTTCCGTATTCGCAATAGTCGGTGCTATGTCTGCTTTTGTCAATATGGGAAATACCGGAGCTATCTACGGCGGCACGGCCATTTACTCCATCGGCTCCATGGCCATTATCTACTCTCTGTTTACCTTTATCGGCGATTGCATTGACCATGTGGAATATTCCCAGGGGATCCGTGTGGAGGGATTCACTGCGGCCATCGTGGGTTTTGCGGAAATGTTCTCTAAAGGCATCGGCCAGGCTCTGTTCAACCTGGGGTTGTCCGCCACTAATTACACAACGCCGGAGGTTGTAGGCTCCTTTATCAACAAAAAAGGAAATGAGATCCTGCTCTATGCCGATCAGACCAGAGGCGCCACCAACTGGATCAACTTCTCTTATCAGGGCAGCAACATGATCACGGGAATTTTATTCTTTGTCCTCTTTGTATTCTTCTTCAAGATCGAGAAGCACATGCCCACCGTTCAGGCTGCATTGGAGGATCAGAAGCGCAGGGAATGCGAAGCAAAGGGAATCGACTATATCCCCCAGTCCGAGCTGGAGAAACGCGAGCGGGCGAAACAGGCTCAGGAAGCGGAGGAAAACCGTATCCAGGAGCTGAAGGCCTATTGCCAAAAGACCGGCAAAGACTTTGATACGGAGAATCAGAAAGTTCTGGATAAGCGTGCGGCAAAGGCTGCAAAGAAAGCCGCAAAAAAGAAAAACTGAGACAATACAGCAGGTTTTCTAATGAGCTCAATTATTAAGGGGAGGAATCGGCGCATCCCCCACAGAAATAGAACTTGCCAACAGAGCACTGGCAAAAAATGCCCTGGAGCACAGCGTGACCTGATCATGCCGGGACTGTCCGCACAGACGGAAGCCCTGTTGGAAGGACTGGCAGCCGGTAATCTAAGGAATTCCTGATCGGGCAGCGTTTCCCGAAAAAATAATTGAGGAACAATAATAAAGATGGTACAATGCAGGTGTCCGTATTCCATACTGTGGTATACGGATACCTGAACAACAGGAGGGTTGCCATAATGATGGACAAAGACAGTCGTATGGAAGCTTACCGCATATTAACAGGCTGCTGCCAGACCATTTGGAATTGGAAATTAGACCGGGATTATCATGTGCTTAGCAGCGACTGCCCTCATGAAGCCCTTTATAAAGATCTGCTATTCTCTGATTTCTGGCAGGAAAAGATCAGACAGCATACAGAACAAAGTCTGGCTCCCATGATCTGTTCCATCCAACCCGGCCTTTGCTGGATTCTCGCATTTGATGAAGATAAGTCCATCTACATGAAGGGGCCGTTTTTTAACCGGATCATAGATGAAACCAATTTCAGCCTTTTCCACAGAAATATACATTTCAGCCCTGAAGCAGTACAGATTCTTGAAGAATCCTTTTCCACCATACCAGCCTTGTCCGGATCCGTCATAAGCCAATTTGCACATATGCTGCACTTCTGCATCTGGGGTACGCCTGCCGGTAAAGAAGATATGGGCCATATAACACAGGAGCTGCAGCATAATCGATACCGTGGTCATGTATCCGCTAATCCATTTGAAAAAAACAGCGGCGGATGGGAATTTGAACAGGAGCTGTTGGATAAAGT
>CAMWWF010000064.1 GCA_947177885.1 uncultured Lachnospiraceae bacterium | reverse complement strand
GTTAAACACATTGGTTATCAGATTACCGTCTTTCAGAACCATATCCACACCGATCCGCTCCTCCTCCTTCATAAATACCTGTGGTTTAAAGCCCGTACTCTTAGAAGAAAGTCCCAGACTCATGAAATGCATTCGCAGCTGGTCCCTGGTGTAATGATCGAGCAGTTCATCCGCCGAAGGAGGCTTTAATTCAGAACTGCTGCTGGCTTTTGTATCCATATACAATAAATGCCGGTTTGCTGTGATGTGGGACAAGTGCACTCTCTCCATGTCCGGCACTTCCCCTTTGGGAACCTGTAATCCTGTAAATAGCCCGGTCTGGGCAATAGCATAGAAATAAATGTTATCCTCTCCGATAAACTGATAAACCGTGGATCCATCATCATACCACCATTCGGACAGATCCTCCTTCTTTCCCTGCTCCCTCAGATATGCCAGGGTAAAGGAGATCGGCGCCCACAACGATTCCGGCCATACCCAGAAAGTAAGATCCTTCAAGCCTTCACATTCCGGGAACGGCACACCCCATTCCACATTTCCGGACAGCCGAAAGGGAACCAGCGTCTTTCCGGAGGTATAATGGATATTGCAGGCTTCCAATACACTTTTAGCCTTGTCACGGTCATCCAGATTTTCAAATTCAAACACGACAGAAGGTTTCTTTTCCTCATTGGTCAATTTATGAGGGGGCAGCTTTGCTGCCAATTCTGTCAGGTTATCTATATACTTTTTCGGCACATATAACAAAGGCTTCTTCAGGAACTCCTCAACGGTTTCCAACTGATATTTACGCGTATTTGTATTTTTTCGGAGGAACTCATTATATTCCCTTATCATATGAATACAGTATTCCAGATCAAAATACCAGTTTTCCACATCTCTGAGAACCGGTTTCCTATTCGATAAGCTGCTGACGGGATCAATAAGTTCAGAAGGTAAAAACTGATGCCCTAAGGAACATTCATCCGCGTACGCTTTCTCCGAAGTACATCCCGGTATGGGACACTTTCCTGTTACCTGTCTTCCGTTCAAAAACACCTTTTTCTCCTCATCATAAAACTGAGGCATGGACATTTTTCTGACGTATCCGTTTCTGTATAAAGTTCGGAACACTTTGGCCGATACCTGTCCGTGGATCGAACCGGCCTCTCCCAGAGCCGACGCGCCGAAGAAGTCCAGACTGATTCCGTAGTTTTCCAGTGTCTTCTTCTGATCTTCATGGTTCCCGCGCACATAATCCTCCAACGTCCCTTCATATCCTGCTTCCTGCAGTCTGCGGTAGCTTTCCATGACAGGAGAGCCATAACAATCCGTTCCTGACAGAAAGATAACATTGTCCTTTCCGATCCGGTCTCTTAAAAATCTCGCGAAAATATCAGCGTGTATAAACATACCGCCCACATGCCCGAAATGTAAATTCTTATTCCCATAAGGCATACCTGCGGTAACAACTGCCCGCCTGGGAAATATCGGGCGTTCATCTGGTCCTAAACGTTTACATATCATATTGCTTTGTCCCTTTCTGTTATTCATTTCAGTTATTTGCTGCTTCCCCCTTTGTCGGGGAAGCTCTGACTGTTCCGGCATAATATACCTCCTCCCTGCAATATTCGTCAGGACAATTTCGACCCGGCCCTGACACGTTTATGTCCTTGCAGACAGCAACGCAAAGCCTGTGTGATACCCGTTTCGCTGCCCGCAGGAAATCGAGTAGGAAAGCTTTTCCCCTACTTGCTGCGCGCCCCATGCGCCGCCTTAGCGGCATATTTCCTCTGCATGGGGCTGTGCATTAAAAACGGCCGAAAACTCACATCGAGCTTTCGACCGTTTGGTTCAGATTGATCAGGATAAATCACTTACCAGGAACCCAACACAAAAAGCCCGTTGTCAGTTTTGACAATAAGCTGCTGTTGCTGGTTCATTTTATTCATGACAGTTGAAAGTCTGATCATGAGCCTGTCCTTTCTGTTATTCTGTATGATCAAAACACTGTTGCTGTTTATAGAGCTTCCATGGCAGCACGCCGAAACATTTTCTGCGCAGGAACGCAAACCGGATTTCTGATACGGATACGCGATTCATTGGATAATATTTTATAGTATACCATACTCCATTTCCTCGCATACAAGCGACCAGAAAGTCATTCTGCGATAAAAAGCTTATCTGTCCAGCTTTTCATCTTTGCCGATTATTTCATATTCTTTTTTATTTACAATCAACTTATACCAATCCGGTACTTTTAGAAAAATAATTTCCAATATTGGTTTATCCGGAAATATAATGTTCATCTTTACAGCCTTTTTTAAAACCTCTGTAGTACTAACGCGGCTTCAATAATTCTGCAATCAGGCTCTCCACCTCCTGCAGCTGCTCCCTGGAATTTTCCCGGTGACTCTGTTTGCGGTACTGAGAGGGAGACATGCCCTTCATGGCGTGAAATGCCTTTGTGAATACCAGAGCATCACTGTAGCCGCAGGAAAGAGCAATGCTCTCTATGGGGTAGGAAGTGGAATCCAGAAGCTCCCGCGCCTTTGTGATACGAAAGGTGGTCAAAAACTGCTGGGGAGACATTCCCAGGTAATTCTGGAACAGAGTGTACAGGTAACTCCTGTTGATACACACATAATCGGCCACATCCGTAACTTTAATGGAGTTACAGTAATTACTCTGGATGAAGGATACCGCCTTTTTCACATACTGGTTCCCTTTATCCTCCTCATCCTTCGCAACCACCCCGGCACTCTCCGCAATAACAGACAGAAATACCCCCAGCTGACCGTTTCTCCGCAGGTCGTCCGCTACGCCGAAGGTATTATGCTCCATCATATCACGCACAATGGTGTAAAGCTCCTGGTCCCTGTCACAGGAAAAAACAGGGTGTCTGGCAGAAAGCCCCATAGAGGTCAGATACTCCTCCGCCCGGCTTCCCCCAAAGCCCACCCACAAATAACTCCAGGGCTCCTCCTCGTCCGCCTGATAGAACGCAAGCTCATTGGGCTGGATCAAAAAGCCGTATCCCGCTTCCAGACAGTATTCTTTATCATGAAATCGGAAACTACCTTTTCCGCTCAATACATAATGAATCAGATAGTGCGGTTTGGAAGCAGGTCCAAAGCTGTGGAGGCTCTCTGTTTGTGAACAGCCGCAGCAATTTACATACAGGCTTCCAATCTTGTCATTTTCAAAATCCAGCTTGAAAGCTTTCTCCACAGCCATTTCTCCTTTCCGAAATCCCTTGACCAGAACATCCTTGAAGCGACCCTCGCGGAAATATACTGCATAACGCTGAATACTGCCCAGAGCGTGTTTGAAAAATGCTTTCCCTGGGGTGTTCGTCACACTTTGTGGGATGCAAGACCCAATTGGGGAGGCGTAGTGGGGCTACGGTGACCAAATTGGGGCGCAGCAGGCCGCGAAGTGGGACGTGCAGACCGGGGGAATGATTTTTCAAACACGCTCTAGTACTCCATCCGGTCAGAAACCGTACTTTTGAACCGGTCAGCATTATGCAGTCCGGTTTCACAGCAAGTGAAGTCGTTAAGCAGTATAAACTGCTCAATATCAGATTGTCACTGTAAAACAAACTCCCGCTTATCCAGATCTTCCTGCACCTTCACCAGATGCTCCCGAATGGGAAGCTTCTGAGGGCAGACCTGCTCACATTTACCGCACTTCACACAGTTTTTCGCCTGCGCGGCCTCCCCCAGATCCTTCTCCCATCTGTTCTTCACCATACCATAGTTCTGATACATATGATAAGTATTCCAAACTCTGAAATTTTCAGGGATATTCACACCTGCCGGGCAGGGCATACAGTACCTGCATCCGGTGCAGCCATTCTGCACACGGCTGTTGATCAGCTTCACAATCTCGTCGATCTCCTGCTGTTCCTTTTCGGACAGCGGACGGAAGGAACGGAAAGTTTTCAGATTATCTTCCACCTGCTCCATAGTGCTCATTCCGCTCAATATCACCTTTACATTAGGCAGACTTCCCACCCAGCGCAGCGCGAAGGATGCCACAGATGCATCCGAGTCAAGACTGCGGAATCTTTCCGTGATATCCTCTGCAAAGGCCGCCAGAGAACCGCCTTTCACAGGCTCCATGATCACCATGGGAACGCCCTTGCTCTCCGCAAGCTTATAGCCCCTCAGACCCGCCTGTTCATCGGCGTCCATATAGTTCAGCTGAATCTGGCAGAAATCCCAGTCCCTGTAATTCAAGATCCGCTCAAAGGTCTCATAGTCATCATGGAAGGAGAATCCCAGATAACGGATCTTTCCCTCCGCCTTCAACTGTTCCAGCCTTTCAATACAGCCTATCTCCAGCATCCGGTCAAAGCGCTCCTTGTTCAAGGCATGCATCAGATAGAAATCTATGTAATCTGTCTGTAATCTGGAAAGCTGTTCATTAAAAGTAGCATCTACATCCTCTATTGTCCCCACCTTCCAGACCGGCAGCTTGGTAGCCAGGAAAAGGCTGCTTCTGTCGTATTTCTTTAGCACCCTGCCCACAAAAGGCTCACTTGCGCCTCCATGATAGGGATATGCCGTGTCAATATAGTTGACTCCTGCTGCAATGGCCTTATCCAGCATCCTCTCCGCCTCGGCCTCATCAATATTTCCCTCCGGTGTCACAGGAAAGCGCATACAGCCAAACCCTAAAAGCGATGTCTCAATTCCCAGATTCTCAAGTTTTCTTTTTTCCATTCATTCATTCCTCCCTGTCCGCTTTAACGGACACAAATAAAAGTATATGACCACAGAATCTTTCCAATTTTACGGCTGAATATACCCGTCTTCATCAAACTGAACCCCAAATTCCAGGCTGAGTTCATTGATTCGGTTGAGGATCCTGTCTTTCTCATCCCCCTCAGCGGGAGTGGGCTGGAAATTATTCCGGTCCGGCACAGAGCTGACAGAGCAGGGGATGACCCGGATTGCCTGATCCTCCTGCTTTTTCCCGTCTACAAAGGTAAAAGTCTGCTGGTATATCATGGAATCCTTATCCGTCGGATTGCGGTTTGCGCCGAAACAGAAATTTCCCAGACTGTATATAATAAACTTTCCCTTATATTCATCAATTCCTTGTAACACATGGGGATGATGCCCGATCACAAGGTCCGCTCCCCAGTCAATACATTTCTCCCCGAGGATCTTCTGGTAATCCTCCGGGTAATACTCTCTCTCCACTCCCCAGTGACAGCTGACCAGGATCAGATCAGCGCCCTGTGCCCGAAGTTCTTCGATTCCCTTCTGTATGGTATCCTCCACCAGATAACCCTGGGACACCTCATTGACAGAGATCATGCCGATATTGATACCCTTGACCTCATAGATGCCCACTGTCTTCTCGCAGGCATAAATAATACCCGCCTCTTCCACTGTCCGCACTGTGTCATCTCTGCCCTGCTGCCGGTAATCCATCATATGATTATTTCCCATGCTTACCGCTTCCACGCTGCCCGCGATAAGGATATTCACATACTCAGGATCGCCTTTGATACTGTAAACCTGTCCCTCCCTGGCCTCTTCCGCGAGAGTCAGGGGACCCTCCAGATTTACCAGCGTCATATCATCCGCACTGAAGATATCAAAGACATTGGCAAAAAAATAACTTACATCCTCCGCCTCGTCATAAGCCTGACTGAAAGAATACCAGTAGTCCTGTTCATGGTGCGTGCCCAAAGTCACATCACCAGCTGCGGATATGGTAATCGTCACAAGGTCGGAAGTCATCTCCTCCGATGCGGAACTTTCTTCCGATGCGGAATTGCCCTCCGCCGAAGACTCTGCGGCGGGAACAGATCCAGATACCGGTGAAGGCTCCGGGGAGACGGCAATATCCGTAACCGCCTGAGGTTGCAGCACAGCCACCGATGCCTCTTCCCGCAAATCCGTACAGCCTGTCGTCAGGCAGACTCCAACAGCCGCCACTGCGACCGTCATTACTTTTCCCCTATTATGGATCATTTTACAAATCTCTTTTACAGTCCGTACCACACCTTGTTAAACTGCAGGTATGCAGCACAGGAAACCGTAATTTATATCCCCTTTCAGCGCTTCTTCAAAAACCGCAGTTCAAATTTGTTATACAGATAAACCACCAGTAACGCTTCCGCGATTATACCAATTGTACAAAGAGTGCTAAAAATTCCGGTGGTATACATCATGACTGCAATAGTAACCTCCGCCGCCACACCGAATCCGATGATCAGTGCTCCGCAGAACTGGTTATATTTCTTTACATCAACCACATCAATAGGACGTTTGTTAAACACTTTGTTCCGCTCCGGTGAGCTGATCGTCCTGATCGCAACATACAGGCACATGATACCTACAAATACAAACAAAACACCATCCATTCCCTGTTACCTTCCTTTCCGAATTACAGCTTCGTCTTTCTATTTCTACGTTCTGCATCATATGCCCTTCATTTTGGAAGGAATATCCACCGCATTTGAAATCTCTTCCTGACCTGCGGCACATGACACCTGTGTTCCGAGGCTGTTATCTGATATAAGTATATCATTCTCCCGTTTCACCGTAAATCTTTTCCTTTAAATATTTGATATTGGCCTCAAAATCCACTTCCAGAACCGCCATCTTACGAATGGTCGCATTACTGTAAGTGTTCGGCTGGGGAATATTGTCCGATACAATGTCATAGGTCAGCAGCTTTCCCGCCATCAGGCTCAATCGATAGCACTCGGTCTGAGTCAGATTGGTAGTCAGGTTCGGCATCAGCCCGTCGATCAGCTCCTGGGCATTGGTTCCCATAGCTGCAGGAAGCTTCTGAATAACGGCGGTAAGCACCTTTCTCTGCCTCTCCGTACGTCCGAAGTCTGTGCCGATATAACGGTTGCGGCAGTACGCAAGAGCCTGGGGACCGTTCAAATGCACCATTCCCGGCTTCGAGGTATCCATATTATCCGTTCCCTGAGGCCGGTCGGTCAGCATGTTATACTCTACCAGATACCCGTTGACATATTCCAACTCCTCCGTGGTAAGCTCCAGGTCCACTCCTCCCACAGCATCCACCAGTTTTGCGAAAGCTTCAAAGTTCACCAGCACATACCGGTTCACGGGAATATCCAAATTTTTCTCTATGGTCTCCATCAGAAGCTCCGCGCCGCCAAAAGAATAAGCGGCATTCAAACGGTTGCCGTCATGTCCCGGAATATCCACATACATATCTCTCAGCAAAGAAGTCATATAAATGGACTTCGTTTTATCGCTGACAGAGATCAGAATCATTGCGTCAGAACGGCCATCCTCACCGTTTTGACGAGAATCATTTCCAATCAGCAGAATATTTATCACGCCATCCTCCTGCATGGGAAGGTCGGCAACAGAATCGATAGGAGCGAAATTCATTCGGTCATACACATTGCCCACCAGAAAATGCAGGGCGCCACCCACAAGAACGATCAGGATTACCGCTGTGATCAAAAGCTTTTTCAGCAGGGAGCCCCGCTTCTTCCGGAATTTTTTCGGAGGCACCGCGGATTCCTTGCGGGAACCTCTTTTATCTGCTTTGCGGGAGGAAGCTGCTGTCTCGTCATAATATTCCTCTCTGGGCAGACGCCTGGAAGTACTCCCCTGTGTCTGCCCCTGTCGGCGTTTGGACGCCGTCTCCTGTCCCTGCTGCCGGCGCCCTGATGCTGTATCCTGCTGCCGTCCCGTGCGGCGTCCCCCCGACATCTCCTGATCCTGTGCCGCCCGGCGTCCGGACGTTCCATTCTGTCCCTGCCCCGCCCGGCGGCCCGCCGCCGTTTCCTGCGGTTGTCTGCGGCCCTGTCCTGCCCTCCCGGATCTGTCAGGACTGTCCCAGTCCTCTATATAGTAATCCTCCCGTTCCCGTTTCCTGGCAGGCGCTTTCTTCCTTCCGGATGTACTCCCTATGACGTCCAACTCCTTTTCTGTCTCTTTCTCTTCTTCTATGGTATACAGCTGAGGTTCTGACTGCCGCTGCACTCTCTCCGCTTCCATCTCCTGAAGCTCCTGCTGCAGAAATGCCTCCAGTCCCTGCTGAATCTGCCTCATTTCATTATCTGTATCCCTGCTCATACGTTAGTCCTTTCCTGAGGAGTCATTCCCAGAGCGTGTCTTGTTGATATTCGGCCATACCTCCCTGCTCAGGCTTCCATCGGACTGCACTGTCTGAATCCCCGCAAACAGCGTGCCCGATCTCTTTGTCAGGACACGCTCTAACCTCTGGTGGCTGCCTGCATGGTAAATCTGCAGACAGCCACCTACTTCCCGGTGTTCGGCGCCCGGACCCATATTAAAGCCTTCTTCTCCGGTCAGACACCCCATTCATAACAACATACCACATTTTTCATAGTATGTCACGAAAGGAAACATTAAATTTTCTTAAAACTCTGTTAATTGTTTGTTATTATCTTTCACATTGTCCCTGCATTATCTGAAAACAAATTTCTTCCGTTTAATCCACTTTCAGGATCATTTCCAGAATTCTCTCTGCGCAGATTTCCATTTCCTCTCTGCTCAGAACACCTTTCCCCACAGCCTCCAGCAGCCTCTCCGGAAAACCGCAGCCCATCTTGGCATCGTTACCCGCTTTCGTTTCCTTATAATGCTCCCCTGCGGTCCACCAGTCAGTAGTCACCATACCTTTAAATCCCCACTCGCCGCGCAGAATATCCTCCAGAAGTTCCCTGTTCTCGGACGCTCTGTGCCCGTTGATGATATTATAGGAGGACATGATACACCAGGGATCCGCCTCTCTGACCACAATTTCAAAAGCTCTCAGATAAATTTCACGTATTGCCCTCTCCGACGCGCGTGAATCGCTGTTCTTACGGTTCGTCTCCTTATTGTTCAGGGCAAAATGCTTTACGGCCGCACCCACACGGTTGCTCTGGATCCCCCTGACCATGGCTGCTGCCATCTTGCCTGTAAGGAAGGGATCTTCCGAATAATATTCAAAATTTCTGCCGCATAACGGACTCCTGTGAATGTTAATGGCGGGCGTCAGCCACAGGGCGATGTTATTCTCCTTTACCTCCGCTCCTCCGGCAGCTCCGATCTGTTCTGTCAATTCCGGATTCCATGTACATGCCAGCAGAGTGGCGCAGGGCCATGCCGTGGTATAGACCCCTCTCTCCGGCCGGATCCGCAAACCGGCCGGCCCGTCCGCCGTCATCACATTGGGCACGCCGTATTCCGGTACATTGCCATAACCGAACACGTCCGCCACTCCGGTGTTAGGCTGCCCGCCCAGCAGATCCGCCAGCTGCTCATTGGAAAACTGCGCCATGAATTCTCCCATGGATACTCTTCCCTCCGCCACCTCATCAAAGGTATGGACCTTTTTTTCCTCTCCCCACAGTCGGAACCTGTCATGTCCCTTTACCGCAGGAGCAAAACCGGCCGCTCTGTCCGACAGAGGTTCCAGCGCATTTGCATCCGTATCAAAAGGCTCACTCATCGGAAGCTCCTCATAGCTGCCGTCCGCACACATTCTCTTTTTCAGGGAAGTGGGGACCATCCTGTTAGTCAATTGTTCGACGATCACATCTTCCGGAATTTCCACACGGAATTCCGCTGCCACCGCATCTCTTACGGAAGTGCCCACGTAAAAAGAATACACTCCCCGCTCCAGCACATATGCCGCCCCAGCAATTTTGCCCAGATCATCGTAGGATGCCATATCATCGATCCGGAAACGCAATATCATAGTCTGGGTCTCACCGGGCGCCAGCAAACGGCTCTTCCCAAAGGCGATAAGCTCCCTTGCCGGTTTTCCCAGCTTTCCCTGTGGCGCGCTGAAATAAACCTGTACCACCTCCTTACCGGAAACGTTTCCCGTATTGCTCACGGATACCGTAATCTCTATCCGATCCTCCTTTCTATCCGCCAAAGGCTTCCCCAGAGAGAACTGTGTATAGGACAGTCCATAGCCGAAAGGATAATTCACTTTGTCCGCCGCCTCCGGTATGGTCTCAAAATAGCGGTAACCCACATAGATATCATCGGTGTAGTCCACATAATCTTCAGACTCATGGAAATTATCACTGGAGGGATAATCTTCCAGCCGCCTGGCAAAAGTATCCGTCAGCTTACCGCTGGGATTTCCCTCTCCCACCAGCAGTTCCGCAGCCGCCAGACCGCCTTCCATGCCTCCCTGCCATGCCATGAGAAAGGACTGGATCTCCCCATCCTCCGCAAACCATGAGGAATCTGTCATACCCCCTGCATTCATGACCACAATGACCTTCGGAAAGGCTTTCTTTACTGCATACACCATGGCTTCTTCCCCACGGCTTAAGTAAAAATCTCCCCTTTCGAAAATCTTTTCCGCCTTTTCATAGAGATTTCTGTCCTCCACATGGACAAGCTTCCGGTCCGAGGACTGCACGCTCCTGTCCCATCCTTCCCCGGAAAACCGGCTTATGGCAATAATGGCGGTATCTGTGAAAGCTCTCGCCTTCTTTAACAGCGCCGCAGGAATCTCCGGCTCCACCGTAAGACCGGGAACGCTTCCCTTCGCATACTGTTCTCTTACATTCTCTCTGTAAAAGGCGGACAATTCCTCAAAAACCGTCACATGATCCGATTTCTCTTTCAATCCCTCATAGAGATTTCGTGTATAAGATACGGTCACATCACCGCTTCCTCCACCGCCCTTCACATAGTCGAAGCTTGCCTTTCCGAACAGCGCTACTTTGCTGCCCCTGGCAAGAGGGAGTACCGAATCGTCATTTTTTAACAGCACCATTCCTTCTTTTGCCGCTTCTTTGGAAAGAAAAATATGTTCTTTGCTGGCGGTTATCCTCCTTCCATCCTTCCCCAAGGGAAGCATCGGCTGATATAGCGCCCTGGCCCATCTCTGCATACTGAATTCCTCCTGTACATATGATTTGTGTTATTTGACGATTTTCGCCGTCTTTCTGTCCGAACCTGCACGTCATCAAATGACCGTGCGGTATTTGTCTGTCTCCCGCATTCGTGTCATATAGTAGCATTGTATCACGTTTTCATACATATCTACAGTATTTATTAAGTGAAGATTTCATTTTATATAAATTTTATCTTGTAAATTGACTATGTGC
>CAMWWF010000063.1 GCA_947177885.1 uncultured Lachnospiraceae bacterium | reverse complement strand
CTGTCACCTGCCACGGGGATCATTCCATAGGCTGTGATCGTGCCGTCCTTAGTGATGGAAATATCGCTGGTGCCCGCTCCCACATCCACCAATGCCATATTCAGCATACGGAATTTCTCAGGGATCGCCACCTGAATCGCGGCAATGGGCTCCAGTGTCAGGTTAGCCACATGCAGCCCTGCAAGCCCCACCGCCTTATACAGACCATCCACCACATCATCGGGCAGAAAAGTAGCGATCATGTCCACCGCCATGTTTCTGACCTTATGTCCTTCCAGGTTGCTGATCTGATAGCCGTTCATATAATAGCGCATGGGAGTATATCCCACACAGTAAAATTTCATATCCAGATCATTGTCTTTCAGAAATTCTTCATACGCATGCTCCACCCCCATGGTAGACAGTGAGTAGACGTCCTCCGCAGTGACCTCGTGATCCTCATCAAAATCCTCTTCCACATGGGTAGTCACCGTGCGCAGCACACGGCCAGCGGCAGCGATACATACCTCGGTAAGCTTTCGGTTCAGATCACTTTCCAGCTTCTCCTTGACAGAACTGATGGTCTGTCCCACCTTCCCAATATCATGGATCTGTCCGTCCAGCATAGATCTGGTCTCATGCTCTCTGGCGCACTGTGCCAGCACATAAAACTTGCTGCCGCTGAGATATCCCACCGTACCTACAATACTTCTGGTGCCGATATCAAGTCCGAACACCAGTTGTCCCTGCCCTTCTATTACTCCTGCCATGTGAAAGCCTCCAGTTTTCTCTCTATTTGTCTGCATGTCTCCTCGAAGGAGCCGCTGTTGTCTATAATAAAGTCACTGTTTTTACGGAAAATATCCTCTGTAAGCTGCTGTCCCATGATCTGCCTGATCTTCTCTCCGCTGTAGCCTCTGGTATCCGCCAGTCTCCCATACCGCACCGATTCCTCGGCGTAAATGTACCACATCTCATCCACCAGCTGCCCATAACCGCACTCGATCAGAAGCGCCGCCTCCACGAAAAACAATTCCGCCTCTTCCCTCAGCTTCGCTTCCTCATACTTTTGAAGTATATACTTTCTCACCGCCGGATGAATGATATCGTTGACTCTCTGTAAAAGTTCCGGATCTCCGAAAATCCTCTCCGCCATCGCAGGCCTGTCAATCTGCCCGTCAACGCACAGAATATCCGTTCCCAGCAACTCCACCAGGGCCTGATAACATTCGGTGCCGGGAAGCTTTACCAGATGTGCCACCTCATCCGCCAGATAAATTTCACATTTATAATGGCTTTTGATGAATTGCAAAATTCTGGATTTTCCCGCCCCCACTCCGCCGGTGATGCCTATAAATCTCATCTGCCTACTTTGCCTCATACCAGTTCTTTCCCGTGTGCAGGTCGATCTCCAGAGTTACCGCCAGTTCCACCGCTGACTGCATGTTCTCGGTAAGGATCTGTCGCACCTGCTCCTCTTCCCCGAGGTAAGTCTCTATCACCAGTTCATCATGTACCTGCAGGATCAGCTTTGACTTTAACCCGGCATCCCTGAGTGCTTTCCATATACGGATCATGGCGATCTTGATAATATCGGCTGCCGTTCCCTGTATGGGGGAATTCATGGCCACACGTTCTCCGAAGGACCGCTGCATAAAGTTGGAGGAAGCCAGCTCTGGAACCGGCCTGCGCCTGCCGAACATGGTAGTGATATATCCCTTCTCCTTTGCCTCGCTCACCAGTCTGTCCAAAAATTCCTTAACCTTGGGATAGGTGGCAAAATACTGCTCTATATACTCTGCGGCCTCCTTTTTGCTGATGCTGAGATCCTGGCTCAAGCCAAAAGAACTGATGCCGTACACAATGCCGAAATTTACCGCTTTTGCGTTCCGCCGCTGCAGGTCCGTCACTTCCTCAAAGGGTGTGTGGAACACCTTTGCTGCCGTGATACGGTGAATATCCTGGTCCATACGATATGCCTCTATCAGCTGCTCATCCCCGGACATATGAGCCAGTACGCGAAGCTCGATCTGGGAATAATCCGCATCCATGAATTCACAGCCCTGTCTGGGTACGAATACCTTGCGGATCCTCCTGCCCAGCTCCATGCGCATGGGAATATTCTGCAGATTAGGCTCTGTGGAGCTGATTCTCCCTGTAGCCGTGATGGTCTGGTTGAAATTCGTATGGATCCTTTTATCCTCCCCGATGAACACCGCAAGGCCATCCGCGTAAGTGGATTTCAATTTAGTCAGTCCCCTGTACTCCAGAATGTCCTTCACAATGGGATAATCCCCGGAAAGCTTTTCCAGCACATCCGCCGCGGTGGAATAGCCGGTCTTTGTCTTTTTCCCGCCGGGGATATGCATGGTCTCAAACAGCACCTCTCCCAGCTGCTTCGGAGAGTTAATGTTGAACTCCACTCCCGCCTGACTGTGGATGGACCGTTCCAGCTCCTCTATCCTGGCGATCAGCGCGTCGCCGTATGCCTTCAGCTCTTCCCGGCGTACCTCCACACCTTCCTTTTCCATATCATACAACACCAGGGAGAGGGGCATCTCCATCTCCCGCAGAAGTCTGTCCATGCCGGCTTCCCGCAGCTTCTCCTCCAAAACAGAGTATGCCTTTGCCGCCACATAAGCCACATAGCAGTAATACTCCGCCGCCTTCTGAGGCATGATCTTCAACGCCTCTTTTACCGGCGTCTTTCCGAAAGTCTCCGTCCTGCCGGGAATCAACAGATCCAGATGTTCGGAGGCAATGGTTTCCGGGTCGTAATCGTTCTTTAGAGGATTCAGCAGATATGCCGCGATCAATATATCAAAATAACGGTCTGTGTCATTCTGCTGTAAATAATCATATTGTTTCTTTATATCAAAACCGGACAGAGTGACTCTGCCGGACAGTTTCCGAAGCGCCTCCCGGATAGCATCCACATCGCTGTCCGCCCCGCTTCCCGGCGCTTCAAACAGAGACAGCTGTTCGTTTTCCGCCACCTTCACCGGATACAAAAGTGTCCCTTCGTGACACAAAAGTGTCCCTTCGTGACACTTGGAAGAATGCTTTGCATTCTTCCGGTTGCAGGCAAAATCTCCCATATCGCCTTCACTGATACAAACCGCCACTCCCAGGAGCTGCTTTTTCTCCTGCACCAGATAGAATCCCACAATGCTCCCGTCTCTGATCTCTTCCAGACGCTGCAGAAATTCTTTTTGCTCTTCCACTATGCGGAAAGTCTTCAGTATCTCCTCATGGGAAATCACGGCTTCCTTTTCAAAGCGCCCCAGCATATGTTTAAATTCCAGCTGTTTAAACAGATTGTAGGCGTCCTGAGTATAGAAATCTTCCGCCTTCGCCGCCTCGTAATCCAGCCCTATCTCACAGTCGGTCCTGATGGTCGCAAGGGTCTTGCTCAGGTCAGCCAGATCCTTATTTGCAAGGAGCGATTCCCGGATACTCTTTTTGGATATTTCCTCCACATGGGCATAAATATTGTCCAGAGAGCCGTAAGCCACCATCAACTCCGCCGCGGTCTTCTGCCCCACCTTGGGCACCCCGGGAATATTGTCCGCCGTATCCCCCATCAGTGCCTTGAGATCGATGAACTGCAGCGGTGTCACCTGATACTCATCCATCACATCCCGGGGATAATAGTCCCCGATTTCCGTCTTTCCCCTTTGGGTCTTGGGAATACGGATCTTGATATGCTCATCCGCTATCTGCAGCAGATCCCGGTCACCGGATACAAGAGACACTTCGATGCCATCCTTCTGCGCTTTTTTCGCCAGAGTACCCAAAATATCATCCGCCTCCAGACCTGCCTGCTCCATGATCACAATTCCCATGGCCTTCAGCACATCTTTCATCACGGGAACCTGCTCCCGCAGCTCCTCTGGCATGGGCTTTCTGGTTCCCTTATAGGCCTCATACATCTGATGACGGAAGGTGGGTGCATGAACATCAAAGGCAACCGCCAGATAGTCCGGCTTTTCCTCCTCCAGAATCTTAAACATAATATTTAAAAAGCCGTAGATCGCATTTGTGTGCAGTCCCTGCGCATTGCTGAGATCAGGCACTCCGTAAAACGCCCTGTTCAGGATACTGTGACCGTCTATTAAAACAAGTTTCTTGCTGTTGCTCATTTCCATGCCTTTCTCCCGCCCGCCGATTCCCGGCCGGCAGAATTCACGTCTTATGCCCTCCGGCGTCAGTGCGGATCAAAATTCTGTCCGCACTGACGCCTATGCCAAAATCCAGATCACCAGTCCAAAGATCATGCTGACCGCTATGATCTCCAGCCCCAGACCGAAATGCAGGAACACATCATGAAAACGTATCTTTCCCCTTGCATCCGCCTCATGCTGATTCAATTCCTTTTGCAGATCAAAGGCACCGCCATCCTCCAGACGCTGGATCCCCTCCGTAGTCAGATACTGGATGGTCAGCTCCTCCCTGCACTCCCCACACTGCTTCGCATGCTGACAAAACTGCTTCAGCTCGGCATACGGCAGCTTCTGTGAAATATAGGCGGGAATCAATTTTTCGAATTCTTTACAATCCATATTGTCTATTCCTGTTCCAGCTCCGCCTGCCCGGCCTTCCGGTCAGCAGAGCCATCTCCGGCCACACTGTACTCACAAATACATTCCTTCTGCCGTGTGTTCAACAGTTTTCCAATGCCTGCGCAATATCCGCGATCAGATCCTCTTTATCCTCGATACCGCAGCTGATCCGGATCAGTTCCCCGGGCACCCCCGCTTCCTTCAGCTGTTCGTCATTCATCTGACGATGTGTGGTGGACGCAGGGTTCAGACAACAGGTCCGGGCATCCGCCACATGGGTGGCAATAGCCGCCATTTTCAGACTCTTCATAAAGATGCCTGCCGCCTCTCTGCCTCCCTTTAATCCGAAGGAAACCACGCCGCAGCTGCCCTCCGGGAGATACTTTTGCGCCAGAGGATAGTATTTGTCCCCGGGCAGACTGCAATAATTCACATAGGCAACCTTGGGATGCCCGGACAGATACTCCGCCACTGCCAGACCGTTCTCGCAGTGCCTCTTCATGCGCACATGCAGACTTTCCAGCCCCAGATTTAAGATGAAAGAATTCTGGGGACTGGGAATCGAACCGAAGTCACGCATCAGCTGTACCGTACATTTCGTAATGAAAGCGCCTTCCTTCCCGAACTTCTCCGCATAGATCACTCCGTGATAGCTGTCATCGGGAGTGCAGAGACCGGGAAATTTGTCCGCATGGGCCATCCAGTCGAAATGTCCGCTGTCCACAATGGCTCCGCCCAGGGCGGCTGCATGCCCATCCATATATTTTGACGTGGAATGGGTCACAATATCCGCTCCCCACTCAAAAGGCCTGCAGTTGATCGGTGTGGCAAAGGTATTATCCACGATCAGGGGCACACCGTGGGCATGGGCGCATTTTGCAAACTTCTCAATGTCCAGCACTGTCAGCGCGGGATTGGCAATGGTCTCACCGAATACCAGCTTTGTATTGTCCCGGAATGCCGCGTTGATCTCCTCCTCGGAAGCATCGGGGCTGACAAAGGTGGCCTCCACTCCCATCCTCTTCATGGTAACGGAGATCAGATTGAACGTACCGCCGTAAATGGTGCCGGAGGCCACAATATGATCGCCGCAGCCGCAGATATTGAACAATGCCATGAAATTAGCCGCCTGCCCGCTGCTGGTCAGCATGGCCGCGGTGCCGCCCTCCAGCTGCGCGATCTTCGCCGCCACATGATCGTGGGTGGGATTCTGCAGCCTGCTGTAAAAATAACCGGATGCCTCCAGGTCGAAGAGCTTCCCCATATCCTCGCTGGTATCATATTTAAAGGTAGTACTCTGAATAATGGGAATCTGCCTGGGTTCCCCGTTCCCCGGCGTATAGCCGCCCTGTACGCATACACTGTTTATTTTCATTTTTATACCTCCCTGTGCTCTTCAAAGAAGGGTATTTACATACCCTCTTGTACATACCGATCATTATTCGAAAGTCTGCTTTCCAACTGATTCCCCGGCTGCGCCGGGACGCGCTTTTATCTATGTCTAATACGCGTTTTTATTCAACCGATTCCCGTGAAGATCCGGAATCCCGCCTGGGGAAACCGCGAAGCGTTCCGTGCCACTTTGCACGAAAATCCCAGGCTGTCATTCTGACAGCCGTGGGCAAAATCTCCGCATACAAACTCACTTTCCAGTATACACATTCAGACTGAGAAATTCAACAGTTTCTCTTTCTTGTGGAAGAAAAAGTGTACACACATTGTTCGTGCCAACCGCATCAACCTGGCAAAAGATGTACAGCAGCCACGCAATCCACATTACGGCTCCTGCCATTCGAAGACCTGTTACATCAGGTTCACTCCGTTCACGGTTCCTCAATTTTATCCGCATCTGGACAAATCCCTTTTTCCGGAGTATAATCTTGCTGTCTTAAAAGCTGCGTCATAACACAGCTGCCGGCAAATATCTTACATAACCATAACACAGAAAAGAGGTATATGAAATGAAACAGAAGAAAAGACCGTTCTTTACGGCAGGATGTATCATAGGGGTAATTGCCCTGTCATTCGTCATAAGCATATTGTCCAAAGACAAACCGCCTGCTTTTGCACTGAACGGAACGGAACTGAACCTGGCAAGCTTAAGGATTTCCGACCTGAACGAGGCGGGCTTCCGGCTGTCCAACAATGACAACAGCATGCCCGGCTCTTCCTTCAAGGAAATGCTTTCCTATTATTGGGGCAATGACCAAAATATATCCATGGGCGGAGTCTCTTTGTTGAACCGTTCCAGCAGCAAGACACCTTACGCCAAATGCGAAGTGTTTGAAATTTCTGCAAAGTCCATGGATAAGGACGGAAACCTTACAGGGCTTCAGGCCACCTATGAGGGAGAGGAATTCTTCGGAAAGACCAGAGAAGAGCTGATCGCTCTCTTCGGAGAACCTGCAGACAGCAATTCTGCCGATCAATTAGTATACCGGACTAAAAGGAATCAATACAGGACCACCTTTTATTTTGATTCCAAAACAGGAGAATGTTACCGGGTGGAGATCAGGCGCCACGAAGACAATCTGGTCAGATAACTCCATGAGCAGCCCCGGAATGCACCTGTCTCAGGTTTACATGGCCCGACACAGGCACTGTGAACCGACTGTTCATGCAGGAATGCCCGCCGGATCATAACACCTCTGTCTCTAATCATCCGCGAATATGCCGGTTCACACGAAGGGGTGTCACACGAAATAAGTGCGACACCCCTCTTTCTGCGAACTTTCCGCGAAACAGCCCGCTCTTCAATCTCCGTCCTGAACCACTACTTCCCTGTAAAATTCAGCATAGTCTTTTCTTTTGTCCTTGGTAAACCGGATCGCCGTTCTGGGATGCTGGTTCAGAAGACCGGTCACCAGATATTGCAGATCATATCCCCATACCACACCGTCCTCTTTCAGCTTATTCATATGAGAATCGATAAACTGGATGGCAGGGTATACATTATACTTGGGATTCCTCAGAAAACCAAGCAGAAGTTCCATGGCACAATTGCCGGCGCCGCGCCCCATGGAGGAATAGGTGGCATCCAGCCAGTCCACGCCGTCCCCCACCGCTTCAATGGTATTTGCGAAGGCCAGCTGCTGGTTGTTGTGCGCATGGATCCCTACCTTTTTGCCGTATTTTACGGCAATGTTCACATAGAGATCCGCCAGACGCGCCACCTGCTCCGGATACATGGCCCCATAGCTGTCCACAATATACAGCACGTCCACAGAGGTCTGTGCCAGGATCTCCAGTGCCGCTTTCAGGTCGCCCTCCTGTGAATTGGAAACAGCCATGATATTGCAGCTCACCTCATATCCTTTTCTCGCGGCATCTTCGATCATATCCACTGCGGAAGGGATCGCATTCAGGTAAGTCGCCACCCGGATCAGGTCGATGGGGCTGTCAGCCCGGTCAATGATATCTGTCTTGTAATCACATCTTCCCACATCCGCCATGACTGCAATCTTTAAGTCGGTGGCATTGTCTCCCACAATAGCCCTGATATCGTCATCCTTACAGAATTTCCATTTTCCGAATTTATTGACATCGAACATCTCCCTGGAGGACTTGTAACCAAACTCCATATAATCCACACCCGCACGCAGATTTGCCAGATACAGCGCTTTGGCGAATTCATCCGTAAAATAGAAATCATTGACCAGCCCCCCGTCACGCAATGTAGCGTCCACCACCTTTATGTCAGGCCGGTATGAAATTAAATTTGATATTTCTTTCATGGTTCTCCTCTTCTCCTCTTCTCCTCTTCTCCTCTTGCATAACATTAGCAGTTCATTTGATTTCCCTGCACTGTCTTTTGATTTTAGCAGTTTAAAGTGTAAAAGTCAATAAGATTTACGGCAAAACCGAAATATTACATTCCATTCCTTTTTTCTCCAAAACAGTTTATAATAAAGCAGAATCCAAAACATCCATTTTTTCCTGTGAGGTAAAGCCATGTTGACCAAGGATCAAGCGAAAATCATACGACATAATTTTCACCGCATGCTCAGCTTCGTCAAGTGGGTAGTCTTCTCCATCCTGTCAGGCATCCTGATCGGCTCCGTGGGCACATTGTTTCATCTGTTCATGACCTTCGTGACCACTACCCGGCTGGAACATCCCTGGCTGATCTGCCTGCTGCCGGTGGGCGGTCTGGTCGTGGCAGGATGCTACCACCTGTTCCGCAACCAGAATGACACCGGTACGAATCTTGTCATCTCCGCCATTCACTCCGGAGATCATCTGCCTGTCCGTATGGCCCCGCTCATCTTCGTGTCCACACTGATCACGCATCTGTTCGGCGGTTCATCAGGGCGGGAAGGCGCTGCACTGCAGTTGGGAGGCAGCATCGGGAACGGAATGGGACACCTGCTCCGGCTGGACGAGAAGGACAGGCACATTATGATCATGTGCGGCATGAGCGCCGCCTTTTCCTCTCTCTTCGGCACGCCTCTGGCAGCAGCCATATTCTCCATGGAAGTGGTCAGTGTGGGGATCATGCACTATTCCGCTCTGGTTCCCTGCGTCATCGCCTCGCTGACGGCCCACGGTATCGCCACCCTGGCAGGGATACCTCCGGAGGCCTTTTTGCTTGCCCAGGTACCGGATTTCACCGTAATATCCGCCATAAAGATTTCCATTCTGGCCATTCTGTGCGCATTGGTCAGCATCCTGTTCTGCGTCACCCTGCACGGTGCGGAACATCTGTATCAGAAATATTTTAAAAACCCCTTTCTGCGCATTTTTGCAGGAGGCTGTATCGTAATACTCCTGACCGCGCTGGTGGGGAATCAGACCTACAACGGTGCGGGAATGGACTTTATCGAACGCTGCATGGAGGAAGCCACGGTGCGCCCCGAAGCTTTCCTGCTGAAGATCCTTTTTACCGCCGCCACTCTGTGCGCCGGTTTTAAGGGCGGTGAGATCGTCCCTTCCTTCTTTACGGGAGCCGCCTTCGGATGCCTGTTCGGCAATCTGACAGGGTTTTCTCCCACCCTCTGTACGGCGGTGGGAATGATCTCTGTGTTCTGCGGCGTTACCAACTGCCCCATCACCTCACTGCTCATCAGCTTTGAGCTGTTTGGCTACACAGGCGTTCCCTACTTTCTTCTGTCCGTTGCCTTCAGCTATATGCTGTCCGGTTATTACGGACTTTACCACAGCCAGAAGATCGTCTACTCAAAATTTAAGACCAACTATATCAACCGGAAAACCAACTGAGCGCGCCACCCCCGTTCTTTCTGTGTCTTAACCCCCGACAAGCCCGGGTTTGTCACGCAGAGGAACGTGTGAAAACGTCCCTTAGAAAACGGATAAACGGCAACAAACTGTTGTGAGCTGTCGCAAACCGCCTGACAACCGCCGTCACAGCTATTGACCATTGTGCCATAAATGTGTAAAATAGGAACAGAAGGACTCCAATACTAAAACGAAACGGTGAAAACAATGTATTTAATGCTAAAAGATGCCAAAGTACTGTATTTTGACTTTGAGGACTTTGTAGTGGAAGTGATCGATAATGACAGACTTCCCTTCTGTCTCCGGTCGGATATCAGAGATTCAAGCCTTCCCAAGGATATTCTGCACAATGTACAGGCGGTCAAAAACTATCTGAGCAGCCGGGTACTGTCTCTCTCCAGAGACAATGCAAAGCAGATTTATGCGGCATTTCAGATCCCGCAGATAGATTCCATCGATAACAGAGTGAACATATGCGCCAAATGCAAGGGAGTCTCCATCCAGGACAGCTACTGGGTCAGGGAGGACTCCGAGAAAATCTGCTGGAACAATGTAAACATCCGGCAAAATAAACTTCGCGATATTCTCAATGTCTCTTTAAGCGGATTCAGTCCCACCATCACTACCAGCAGTATCTGCCCGGAGCTGACCACAAAGGGTCTGTTCCGCAAGGGTTGGATCCACCTGGGCAGCGATCTCTACATGCTGAAATCAGACCGTACCAACAACTATGTCAATACAAAGATGGAAATTCTGGCATCAGAGATTCTCAATTGCTTTGAAAATAAGATCGATTGCGTTTCCTATGTGGGCGACATCAAGGAAACGGCAGAGGGCACGGAATTTATCTCCATCTGCAAAAATTTCATAAATGAAGAGTACTCCTTCGTGGAAGCCTGGGAAGTCATGGAATATGCCCGCCGGTGCAGCCTTGATTTCAAAACTTACTGCCTGCAGCAGTGGAGAAATCAATTTGCATGCATTCCCGTACTTGATTACATTATCATCAACACGGACAGGCATACGCAGAATTACGGCTTTTTTATGAACAATGACACGGGAAAACTGGAAAAAATGGCTCCTCTGTTCGACTATAACTGCGCGCTGGTTGCCGATTTCTTTCAGCGTGATGCCAGCGATACCCTGAGCCAGATGTTCAATACCGCCGAAACACTGCGGGAACTGGCACATAAATTTGAGCCGTACTCTTCCATCCGTTTCCAGGAAGAAAAGTTTGTCCGGCTCCTGAATAATAATAAAGAGCAGGAATACATATTTGACCGGGTATATCAAAGACTTCGGGAAATGCACCTTGCATAGCATTTCTGCCGTAAGCTTTCACAGATAAGGGAATCAAAGAGCAGCTTTTGCTCTGGCGCGTGTTTGAAAAATCATTCCCCCGGTTTGTACACCCCACTTCGCGGCCTGTTTTTTTGTTAATTCCTGATACTCTTCGAGCGTTTGTACTCCTTCAGATCATTTAGAAAC
>CAMWWF010000062.1 GCA_947177885.1 uncultured Lachnospiraceae bacterium | reverse complement strand
GATATGGATTATGACGGACTCCGTGCAGACATCGTGAAGATGCTCGGAGGGGAGACGGTAAAGGTCAACACACTCAGCTTCCAGAATGACATGCGCAATTTCCGGACTAAGGACGATGTGCTGACCCTGCTGATCCATCTGGGCTATCTGGCCTATGATCAGGAGACGGGGGAGGCCTTTATCCCCAACAGGGAGATCGTCAGGGAATTTGCAAACGCCATGAGCGTAGGCGGATGGCCGGAGGTGATGAGGGTGCTGAAGGCATCGGACAGACTTCTGGAAGAAACGCTCCGATGTGAGGAAGAAAAGGTGGCGGAGGGGCTTGACAGAGCGCATATGGAAGTGGCATCGATCCTAACTTACAATGATGAGAACTCCCTTGCCTGTGCCATCAGTCTCGCATACTACAGCGCGAGGAAAGACTATAAGATCATCCGGGAACTGCCCGCGGGAAAGGGCTTTGCAGATGTGGTATTTCTGCCCCTGCCGTTCAGCCAAAAGCCCGCCCTTGTGGTGGAACTGAAATATGACAGATCCGCGGATACCGCTCTGCAGCAGATCAGGGACAGACGATATGCGCAGGCGCTGGAAGGCTATACCGGTGAGATCCTGCTGGTGGGAGTAAACTATGACAGGGACAGTGAGAACAAGCCGCACAGCTGTGTGATAGAGAAGCTGGTGTATATTCCTTCTGTGGACGCAGTTTCTTACGGACCGGAGCGTTCGGTTGGCCTTGTGGAAAGGGCGGAAGCTTTGCGTGACCGAGCAGCTCTTCGCGGAATGTAGTATTCTGTCGGATCGGTTTGTGCCGCAAGGGAGCGACATGACCGGAATTGTGATCTTTCTGTGAGCGGATTGGGTTCACAGCTGCGGATCGGGATTTTGCAGGAGGAAAATTTATGAGATTTGGCCCCATAGAAGTAAAGGATAAACTGGGACGTACCATCATTTTGCGCAATGCTGAGATGGCAGATGCGGAGAACCTGATAAACTATATGAAAACCACTACGGCGGAAACACCGTTTCTGATCCGGGAACCGGACGAGTTTTGCCTGACGCTGGAGCAGGAAGAAGCATTTATCAACGGGTGTATCGGTCAGGAAAGAGAACTGATGCTGATAGCGACAATAGACGGAGAACACATCGGAAACTGCTCGCTGATGCGTGTTGGCACTTACAGGAGATATCAGCATCGCTGTGAGATTGCCATTGCCTTATATCAAAAGTATTGCGGCTTTGGGATTGGGAAAGCCATGATGGAAACTGTTCTTTCCGTTGCGGGAGAACTTGGATATGAGCAGGCGGAACTGGAGGTTATCCGCAATAATGCCAATGCAGTTAATCTGTATAAAAAACTGGGGTTCAACGAGTATGGAACATTTCCGGACAACATGAAGTATGCAGACGGAACATATGCGGAGGCGGTTTGGATGATGAAAAAGTTGTAGAAGATTTTGTGTGAATTGTGGAGGAGGATATGTAAATGGCGGTTACAATTTTAGAAGTGAAGAGGGAAAGCTGCCCGGAGACACGATTGATCGGTAAAAAGTATGAAGGCAGTTCAAATTGGGGTGAATGGTGGGAAAATAACTGGTTTGAGGCACTAAAAGCAAATCAATGCCTTCCGTTCAATGGAGATGCCTATATTGGGGCGGTACATATAGTCAATGGTATGCCGGAACGTTGGATCGGCATGCTGTTTCCGGCAGATACAGAAGTTCCGGAAGGTTTTGAATATGCTGACATAGAACCGTTGGAATTTGCGGTATGCTATTTGTATGATAAAGAGAATAGCAGTGAATTTTATACGATGGATACGCACAATATATGTCTGGAAGAACTGAAAGCACATAATCTGAAACGAAAAGAAGATGATTGGTGCTTTGAGAGATATAATTGTCCAAGATTCACAACTCCGGATGAAAAGGGAAATGTAATTCTGGATTATGCAATTTCGATCGAGAACTGATTTGGAAGCCATTTGGATGAAATATTGCCTGTCAGTTCAAATTCTATACAAAATATGAGCCGGTCAGGCTGGCGTGCAAATCGTAACAATTTCGTAATAGTTCAGACCGGTCAATGAGCTGTTACGACGATGCACACTTCGTCCGCAAGTCTCGCAAAATTGTATGGAAATGTGTACAAAGAGTACATTCAATTATTGACTCTGCAGAGAGGCTATCTGACTATTAAAAAATTCAAGAAAACGACACAATTCCAACATTATACATGTTGACTTGTGTGGTATATAGACTTATAATAAAACAAGAAACAACAAAAACAGGAGGAATCAAAATGCAAAACGAGTATGAAATCAAAAAAGAGATCTGCGACATCGGAAAAAGGATCTACAACAGAAACATGGTTGCCGCAAACGACGGAAATATCTCCGTTAAGCTCAGCGATAACGAGTTTCTTTGCACCCCTACCGGCGTGTCCAAAGGTTTCATGACCCCTGAGTACATCTGTAAAGTAGATGCGCAGGGCAATGTTATCCAGGCGAACGGCAATTTCAAGCCTTCATCCGAGATCAAGATGCACATGAGAGTGTATCAGGAGAGACCTGATGTTAACAGCGTGGTACATGCTCATCCCATGTATGCGACCACTTTTGCCATTGCAGGTATCCCTCTGACCCAGCCCATCATGCCTGAGGCAGTTATCGCACTTGGCTGCGTGCCCATCGCAAAGTACGGCAGACCTTCCACCATGGAGATCCCCGATGCAGTGTCCGAGTATGTACAGTACTTTGACGCAGTGCTGCTTGAGAATCACGGCGCTTTGACTTATTCTGATTCCCTGTTGAGCGCATATCTGAAGATGGAATCCGTTGAGTTCTATGCGCAGCTGTTGTATCAGTCCAGAATGTTGGGCGGCCCCAAGGAGTTCACTCCTCAGCAGGTAGAGGATCTGTATGAGATCAGAAGACAGTTCGGCATGAAGGGACGTCATCCCGCGAATCTCTGCCCTGCTTTAAAGGAAGGCAAGCCCAGCTGTCACAACTGCGGCGGAAACTGCGGTGAGCACAAGAATGCGGCGGCAACCTCCCCTGAGCTGGTAGCAGAGATCACCAGGAAGGTACTGGAGCAGCTTGGCAAGTAATCGGACAGGCAGTCCTGTCGTTTGAAAAGTGACCGGTTTGCCGGAAAAGCCATGGCAGGAAGAAAATGGTCCGGCAGGGAACCCGCCATGGCAGGAAGAATTCCGTTTCAGGCGGGAAATCGCCACGGCATGAAAAATTCCGTTTCAGGCGGGAAGCAGTCATGGCAGGAGGAAAATCCATTTCAGACGGAAAGCAGTCATGGCAGGAAGAATTCCGTTTCAGGCGGGAAGCAGTCATGGCAGGAAGAAATTTCGTTTCAGGCAGGAAACCGTCATGCCGGAAAAGACCGGTCATAATGAAAGAGACCGATTATGACAAATACAGAAATCGAAACCATCGTCCGTCAGGTTTTAAACCGGACGGCAGACAGTCAGAGCGGGACGGCGGTGCAGTGTGGTCTGCCCGCGGATCCTGTGGCGGCAAACGGCGGAACCGTAATTCCCACCATGCCCCTGAAGCTGGCGGTGAAGCTCATCGAGCGGATCGAGGCAAAGGCGGCGGAGTGGGATATGAGAGTGGTAACAGCCGTTTCCGACGCGGCGGGAAGACCCGTTGCCATCCATTGTATGGACGGCGCTTACATAGGAAGCTTTGACGTGGCATTAAACAAGACCTACACATCCATTGCTTTTCAGATGTCAACCGCAGAACTTGGTTGTCTGAGCCAGCCGGGAGAGTCCCTCTACGGCATTCAGTTCACCAATAACGGCAAGATCACCATTTTTGGCGGCGGTGAGGTCTTAAAGTATCAGGATGTGATCATCGGAGCGCTGGGAGTCAGCGGCGGTTCCGCCAAGCAGGATACGGATCTGGCGGCTTACGGGCGTTCCGTTTTGAAGGAGGTAATATCGTGCTTGTAAACGAAGGCATGGTACAGGACATTGTGCAGGAAGTTGTGGCGCAGCTTCAGATCGCGGAGCCTGTGGCAAAGAGCCATGGCGTATTCCCTGATATGAATGCGGCTATTGCTGCCGCCAAGGAGGCTCAGGCAGTCATCCGCAGAATGTCTCTGGATCAGAGAGAACAGATCATCAGCAACATCCGCAGAAAAACCCATGAAAATGCGGAGACATTGGCCAGAATGGGCGTAAATGAGACAGGAATGGGCAATGTGGGGCATAAGATCTTAAAGCATCACTTAGTGGCAGACAAGACTCCGGGTACTGAGGATATGAAGACAACGGCATGGTCGGGTGACAGAGGTCTGACCCTGATCGAGATGGGACCTTTCGGCGTGATCGGCGCCATCACTCCTACCACCAATCCCAGCGAGACGGTCATCTGTAACTCCATCGGCATGATCGCGGCAGGAAATACGGTAGTGTTCAATCCCCATCCCGCAGCGATCAAGACTTCCATCTTTGCCCTGAACATGATCAATGAGGCATCCCTGGAAGCAGGCGGCCCCGACAATGTGGCTTGTACCGTTGAAAAGCCCACACTGGATACCAGTAATATTATGATGAAGCATAAGGATATTCCCCTGATCGCGGCAACAGGCGGTCCCGGCGTGGTCACCGCAGTCCTTTCTTCCGGAAAGAGAGGCATCGGCGCAGGTGCAGGCAATCCTCCCGCAGTGGTGGATGAGACGGCGGATATCCGCAAGGCGGCGGAGGACATTGTAAACGGCTGTACCTTTGACAATAATCTTCCCTGTATCGCGGAGAAGGAGATCGTGGCGGTAGATTCCATCGCAGACGAACTGATGCATTATATGATCTCCGAGCAGGGCTGTTACCTGATCTCAAAGGAGGAACAGGATAAGCTGACTTCCGTCGTGCTGACACCCAAGGGACTGAACCGTAAGTGTGTGGGACGTGACGCGAAAACTTTGCTTGGCATGATCGGTGTCACCGTTCCCGACAATATCCGCTGCATCGTGTTTGAGGGAGAGAAAGAACATCCTCTGATCGCGGAAGAGCTGATGATGCCGATCCTGGGCATGGTCCGCGCGAAGGATATCGACGACGCCATCGAGAAAGCGGTATGGTTGGAGCATGGCAACCGTCATTCCGCACATATCCATTCCAAGAACATTGACAATATCACAAAGTATGCGAGAGCGATCGATACGGCGATCCTGGTGAAGAACGCTCCCTCCTATGCCGCATTGGGCTTTGGCGGTGAGGGCTACTGTACTTTTACCATTGCAAGCCGTACCGGCGAGGGTCTGACCAGCACGAAGACTTTTACCAAGAGCAGAAGATGTGTTATGGCGGACAGCCTTTGCATACGGTAATACGGTGAGAAGAAAATCTAAGAAAACAAAATACATTTCTAAGATTTTCTAAGTCTCACCGGAAAGAATCGCCAGGTGATTCTTTCGAAAGGAAAACTTTGAGAAGAAAAACTCAAGAGGAAAGCTTCAAAAGGAAAACTCCAAGAGAAAAACTTCAAGAAAGAAAACTCCGGGAAGGAGAAATTTGAAACGGAAATTTCTCAGAAAGCCGGATCCGTAGAAGAGATTTTTTGTAAACGAAAAAGAAAGCAGAAAGGAGTAATAGAATGGCTGATACAGCACAGATTGAAGCAATAGTAAAGCAGGTACTTGCCAGTATGTCCGGTTCCGATGCACCGGTATCCGCTGCGGGAAGCAGCGCATCAAACGGTGTGATCCCCAAGACCGCACATGTGGCAATGCTGACGAGTCTGGAGCATTTTGATGTAAAGGAATTCCCCATGCCTGAGGTCGGCGATGACGATATTCTGGTAAAGGTAGAGGGATGCGGTGTCTGTGGAACGGATGCCCATGAGTTCAAGAGAGATCCCTTCGGACTGATTCCTGTGGCTCTGGGCCATGAGGGTACCGGTGAGATCGTTAAAATGGGTAAGAACGTGAAAAAGGACAGCGCAGGCAAGGATCTGAAGCTGGGCGACAAGGTGGTTACCTGTATGATCTTCAAGGATAACCCGGATATCACCATGTTTGACCTGAATAAGCAGAATGTGGGAGGCGCGGATGTATACGGCCTGCTTCCCGATGACGATATTCATCTGAACGGATGGTTCTCCGATTATATTCTGATCAGAGGAGGCTCCACCGTATTCAATGTAAGCGATCTGGATCTCTATTCCAGAGTGCTGATCGAGCCCTGTGCAGTGCTGATCCATGCTGTGGAGCGTGCCAAGAGCACCGGCATCCTGCGGTTCAATTCCAGAGTGGTTGTTCAGGGATGTGGACCTATAGGCTTGATTTGTATCGCAATTTTGCGTACAATGGGTATTAACAACATTATTGCGGTGGACGGCGAGAACAAGCGTCTCGAGTTTGCGAAGGAGCTGGGAGCTTCCGACTATGTGAACTTCAAGGATCATAAGGGAATTGAAGCGCTTGCAGGAGCTGTGGCGGAGAAATTTGACGGTCATCTGGCTGATTTTGCATTCCAGTGTACCGGTTCTCCCGCAGGACATTCCAATATCTATAAGTTCATCCGCAACGGCGGCGGACTTTGTGAGCTGGGATTCTTCATCAACGGCGGAGACGCTACCATCAATCCTCACTTTGATATCTGCTCCAAGGAGATCACCACGGTGGGGTCCTGGGTGTATACTCTGAGAGACTACGCAACTACCTTTGATTTCCTGAAGAGTGCAAAGAAGCTGGGGCTTCCTATGGATAAGCTGATCACGCATACATATCCTCTGGAGGAGATCAACGAGGCATTGAAGACCAATCTGGCAATGACCGGATTAAAGATTGCCATTATCAATAAATAGCGGATGATGGAATCGGATGTAAATGACACTTCCAAATTTGGATACCAATGTCCGCAGAAGCGGGCCAGGCAGACAGAAACGAGGTTGATATGGAAGAGGCAGTAGGAATTTTGGAGGTATATGGTCTGACTTGTGCGTTCCTTGCAGCCGATGCGGGATGTAAGGCGGCCAGTGTCAGGCTGGAACCCTTCGACAAAAATAAGCCAGCAAACGCGGATGCGTTGTCGGTGCCTTTGCTGGTAACGATCAAATTCCGGGGTTCTGTGGCAGATGTGGAAGCGGCTATGGCGGCGGGGGTGGCGAAGGCCGAGTCCCTCACCGGTGTGGTACAGAAGCATATCATCGCACGGCCAACGGAAGACACGGTAAAAATGTTGAAACTGAATGCATTTGACAGGAATTAGAAAGGAGAACAATATGGCACAGGAAGCATTAGGAATGGTAGAAACAAGAGGTCTGACAGCAGCGATCGAGGCCGCTGATGCCATGACCAAATCAGCGGAGGTTACGCTGGTGGGTACCGAGAAGATCGGTTCCGGTCTGGTAACGGTTATGGTTCGCGGCGACGTAGGAGCTGTCAAGGCATCTGTTGAGAGCGGTTCCGCAGCGGCAAGCAGACTTGGCGAACTGGTAGCAGCACATGTGATCCCCCGTCCTCATACGGATGTTGAGAAGATCCTTCCCAAGATCTGAATGTGTAAAGATTTTCCAAGTCAGTAAAGTACACTGATTGAGATAATCTGAAGTACACATGGAAGACGGATCCAAGGAAAATAGAAGAAGGAGCCAATCAATGAGCAATACATCATTAGGCTTTATTGAAATCTCAGGTGTGGTTGCCGCAGTGGATGCACTGGATATCATGTGCAAGACCTCCGGCGTGGAGCTGGTCACCTGGGAGAGAAAACTGGGCGGACGACTGGTCACTATGGTGGTCATGGGCGATGTGGCATCTGTCACGGAAGCGGTGGAAAACGCATCAAAAAATGCGATCAAGAAGCCGGTGGCAAGCGGTGTGATCGCAAATCCCCATGAAGAGATATGGCGTCTTGTGAAACTCAGCGCCAGCCGGTTCAGGGATAAACAGGAAGTGAGCACACTGGATGCCCGGGCAATCCAGGAAGTATAAGTTTGGAAGCAGTATTAAAATCAGTGCCCGTCAGAGACGGGCATGAGGAGTAAAAATGTAAAGGAGATCACAAAACTTAAGTACCTTGTTGAGTGATTTCAAGCTTTAGGCGGAAGAATGCAAGGGAAGTGTTCTCCCGGTAAACAGCTAATTTAGTCATGAAAAACAGGAGGAAAAGAAATGGCACAGGAAGCATTAGGAATGGTGGAAACAAGAGGTCTGGTTGCGGCTGTCGAAGCAGCAGATGCTATGTGTAAGGCAGCAAACGTTACTCTGGTAGGTACCGAGAAGATCGGTTCCGGTCTGGTAACCGTAATGGTGCGCGGTGATGTAGGAGCAGTTAAGTCTTCTGTGGAAGCCGGTTCCGCAAGCGCATCCAAGCTGGGCGAGCTGGTAGCTACCCATGTAATTCCTCGTCCTCATACGGATGTGGAGATGATCCTTCCCAAGATCAAAGACTGATAAGGTGCAAAGAGGTTCTGATTGCCTTTGGCATTTTTCACAAGCCAACCTGTTGGATTTGGGATTGTGAGATTCCGCAAAGCGGAATCATGGGGTTAGCGTGAGAGGAACTTCCGGAGACGTTTCACCGAAAGGCGGAACGTCGGGGGAGTTCTGAGTCAAGGTGTGCGCATATTTTCCGAGGCTGATTCAGCAGACAGTGCAATGCACAAAGTTTCAAATAGTAAATAAGAGAGTGCGTTTGTTGAAAGTTCCTATTAGAGAATATGTGCTGTCTGTATTTATAGTACAGGCGAAAAGTGGAAGAATTTGCGACAGATCGTAAATTTGGAGGATAAACATGGAACAACAGACAGTTGAAGCAATCACAAAAGCGGTTCTTGAGACCATCAATAAAATGGACAGCAAGACCAATGGCTATCAGGTTCCGGTGGGAGTGTCCGCGAGGCATATCCATCTGACTCAGCAGGATGTGGAGACATTGTTCGGTGAGGGCTACCGTTTGACGAAGAAGAAGGACCTGATGGGCGGACAGTATGCATGTAATGAGACTGTCACCATTGTAGGTATAAAGCTTCGCGCCATTGAGAATGTCAGAGTTCTGGGACCTGTCAGGAATGCATCCCAGGTGGAGATTTCAGCCACGGATGCCATGAAGCTCGGCATCGCGGCGCCTGTTCGGGAGTCCGGGAATGTGGCGGCAAGTGCTCCCATCGCAGTGGTAGGGCCGAAAGGCGCGATCTATATGAAGGAGGGCTGCATCATAGCCATGCGCCACATTCATATGTCACCTGCAGATGCGGCGGCAGCCGGAGTTCATGACGGTGATATCGTGTCTGTGAAGGCTGACAATGAGAGAGGTACTGTGTTCAATCAGGTGAAGATCCGCGTGAACGAAAGTTTTACTCTGGAGATGCACATTGATACCGACGAGGCAAATGCCAGCAGGATAAAGACCGGCGACAAGGTCATGATCATTAAGTAATACATTAAGTAATACATTAAGTAATAACAGAAATTAAGCAATAATAGAAAGAGTTATTCATTTACTGTTCGCAAAAATCCTTTTATGTCAGTTTCCATGAACGGAGTGAACAGCAATTATTTGATGGACGGACAACACTCAAAAAAATTATGTTTATCCGTATGCTTTATGCGGCAGGTGAAGGGTGTATAAGGATTTTTCAGACCCGCAGGAGTGTGCAAATCGCACCTCTTTGATGTGCGGACCGGCAAGATCCGATTCACACATGGGGGGGACGTGAGCTTCCAATGGATCGGTGACCGGTTTGCGCTGACTGCGTTGACATGACCGGAATTGTGAAAGTGTTCTGAGAAGATGATGTGTGAACAGCGAGGATGAAGTTGTCCGTCCATACAATAACGACCCGGACAGTGCGATGTGTTACGGCATATAGAAATTGTCAGCTTTGAGTTTGGGGCAGGAAATGTTCTGAGATGATATATGTCTGAAAGATATCCCGCATTGACCGGGCAGATGTGAAACTGGAACAGGAGATATGTGCCATGGTGGTAGGTAAGGTTGTGGGAAGTATAGTTTCCACCCGAAAATGTGAAAATCTGATCGGCAATAAGTTTATGATCATTGAACCCCTGGAGGAAATGGCAGCAGGCTCCTCCCAATTTGTGGCGATTGACAATATTGGTGCGGGAATCGGGGAGACAGTCCTGGTGGTAACCGGCAGCGGCGCCAGAGTCGGTATGGAGAATGTGCCGGTGGACGCGGCAATCGTGGGAATCGTGGATGAGAAATAACGGCTAATACGGCGTGCCGGGTTCGGGCTGCGTACATAAGAAGGGAAAGTTTGTATGGGCAGGAGTACCAGAGTTCCAACACAGCAGGAGATGGCAGAGTACATTAAAAATGTTAAAGCGGATCCCGCTAACAATCATATTACCGATTTGGATCATATTGCCATGCTCCAAGAGATGACGCAACGGATCTTTTCAGTGGATATGTCTGATGAGACAAAAGTTACGGCATGGAAATTCTGTAAAGCTCTTGCAAACTATTCACATGCGCCTGTAGCGGCTTCGGATTATAAACGAATGGAAAAATGGGTGGGGGAAACAGCGCTTATCGATGTGCTGCTTGTTGCCTGCGATAACTATTTTCCGAACAGGAATTTCAGGTATCGTTTTGATACCGTTGGATTTTCTTATTCGGTGGCACTGATCTCACAGTCGCAGCACCGCAGACCGGACTGTATTGATCTGCTTGCCGGAATAACGCAATATTATGTGAATACGAAAGAGGAATGGTACACAGTTCTGCTGCGGAATATGAAAGTGTTGTCTAAAAATTATCCTGATCTGGTGCGGTTTAAGAGAGATCTTGAAAATATTTGACTTGATGTCTGAGCGATAAGTTTATGTGACTTTTTAAAAAGAAAGGGCAGCTGTCCGGAGGGTGTTTCTGCAAGTGTGTTTGTGAGTGAAACATAAGCGAAAGTCATAGAAACTCAAAAAAGGGAAAATGATATTTCAGAATGGATGATGAATATGGAGATTCAGGAGTTAAAGCAGATTTTACAAAATACCGGCACGGCAGGCGCCGGAGGAGCAGGATTTCCGACTTACGCGAAGCTGGATGAGCGCGCGGAAGTGATATTGATGAACTGTGCGGAGTGTGAGCCTCTGCTCAAGCTTCACAGGCAGCTGTTGGAGCAGTGTGCCGGGGAAATCTTAAAGGCTTTCGATATGATCGCTCAGACAGTGGGAGCGAAGGAAGCCGTTATCGGCATTAAAAGAGAATATAAGGCAACTTTAAAAGCCATAGACAGATATATAGACGCATATCCCAATATGCGGGTTCAGCGTCTGGCCGGGGCATATCCCATGGGGGATGAGGTGGTGTTGATCTCCGAGGCCACGGGAAGAGTGATCCGACCGGGCGG
>CAMWWF010000061.1 GCA_947177885.1 uncultured Lachnospiraceae bacterium | reverse complement strand
GCCTTATAGAATCCGCAGCATCCGCCGCTCTTACGCGCTCCCGCATTTGTTTGCATATCCACGTCTTACCTGTTGAATGCAAACATCTCTTTGATATCAGCTGGAATAACTCTCCAAAAAATTATACAGGCTTTTCTCATCCGGCATCCACATCATCTGAATGATCTCCTGCTGTACATTCTCCGGCAGCGAAGTCAGCGGAATCTCCGTATGGATATAGATCGTCTTCCGATCTTCCAGGTAGACCACCACCTCATTGTCATAGACAGCCAGATAAAAGCTGGCGCTGGGCTGCACATACCGATAATTCATCTGTACCACCACCCGCTCTCTGGAAAAGGAAAGGACCTCAAGTCCCACAAACCCTCTCTCCATCTCCGAGAGAGGCGGGTGTGCCTCATACAGCTCCATTGCCTCCAGAAATTGCTTCCTGTTCATACCCATATATTGGGAGGGCAGTCTCCACGTAGTCTGTACCACGGACTGATCTAAGATATTGGTCTCCTCCAATACATACTCCGTGTCTGCGGAAAGAGTTTCGGAAGCTGCCGCCGCCTCCTGCAGCAGCTCCTCATCCGGATACGGAATTTCCTCCTGTCCGGTCTCCGCCACGCCATAATCCAGCCTGTTTTCCGGTACCTCCACAGGCTCTTCGAGCAGGGGACTCCGGTACGGATCATCAGACAAGTCCCTGCTTTCAGGCACCTGTTCCCCCGGATAAAAAAAGTGGCTGGACACCACACCACCGTAAAATCCGATCCCCAGCATTATCATGGGATATATAAAATATAAGCTGATACCTTTTACAAATTTCATATTTTCTCTCACTCTGCCGTTCTAACGGTTTTGTAGTCAGTATCAGCCTTTTTCCATATTTTTATACAATGTTCCTGAAGCATGTTTGAAAAGTCATTTCCCGGGATGTGCATTTTCAAACACGCTCTGACAAAATCGACATACCTATGTCCATCTTTAAAATGTTCTTATGTAACCTATCAGTGACCTGTCCGGTTACGTTCTCACAACAGATGGAGCATCTGCCCGAAGGATATGATCCACTTCCCTCCGGGAATATTCTCCAGCTCCTGCTCACTGAAATTCCTGGCAAACAGCAAAAGTCCCCAATATATGACTGCCGAAAGCACACCGCAGACGATTAACGACACAGCCTCACCCAGATGAGGCGTGATCAGTTTGGAAAGAAGCATGCACAAAAGTCCGGTAATACAGATCGCCCCCGCAGGAATCACGAAAATCTGCAGCCAGAGATCACCAACCCGAAGCTGTCTGTAGGTAATGACTCCCAACAGGACACAGCAGACCGCACTGCCCATGATCCCGGCATAGACCAGTGCCAGTATACCCGCCTTCCACACATTCAGAAACAGAGTCATGCTCAGCACATACACAATATCGGAGATCGCCAGTGCTCCCAAAACCAGAAGACTTTTTCCCGTCAGCATCAGAAACCTGATAAAGTAGAATGCCAACACCGCAAAAGGGATCATCAGAGCACCGCCCCGAAACATTTTTGTCACCAACACACTATTCCCGGCATCAAGAAGGCTCGCCGCCTGCTCTGCCATTATCGCCGTAAATACCGCTGAAAACAGAGAATGGATCACGGCAATATGGACGCCGCCCTGAAACACGACTCTTGCAAACCGCTGCTCCCCTTTCCGCAGCATGGTCACTGTCCTGCTGCAGATCTGAATAATGACGCCTGCCGTCAGCAGGATCAGCAATATGCTGACAACCAGATACTTTCCAAAATAAGCGCCGTAATCCAACATGCCCGCATCCCAGTTCACAACACTCTTCCCAAAAAACAGAAGTCCCAGAATGACCGGCAGCAACAGCAATTGCTGCATCGCAAAATACGGCACCCTGTTGACGGAAAAAATCTGTACCGCACTCAGGAAGGAATCCGCGGAGCGCATCCCCTCAGGCTGCTCTCTCTTTCTGGAATGCCTGCTGATCTTCCGGAGCACCAATAAAAGCAATATCACAAATATCTCACTCATACCAACCGCTATGCAAAAGCCCGCTGCGGTATGCATCGATGCAAAATCAGCCTTTACCAGCAGTCTGCCGACTTTTGCACCATAGTTTTCCAGAGAGCGGCAGAAGATCTGACTGAAGATCAGAATAAATACCTGACGGAGAACACTTGCCACCGCTGTAGGCAGTTCCGAACTCTCTCCCTGACAAAATCCCATAAAAACAGCGGAAACTCCCCGCAGCAGCAGCGCCGGGGCCAGAAGCATGAGCAAATATACACTGTACTGCACATGAAACAGCTTTTCCGCAATGATGTCTGCCCCGAAAAAAAGCACCACAGTGCCTGCCAGCCCCACAGCCAGCTGAAATATCATAATATTGCGGCGCATCATTGCCGCACTTTTATACTGTCCTTTTGCGTTGCGGACCCTGAGAAGCTTACCTAAAGTATCCGCAGCATACCAGCTGTACAATGCCCATACAAAAGAAAAAGCCAGTACTGCCACCGCTAAATAAGTGATGCCGTTATCTCCCGCCATACCGCCGACGATGAGAATATTGATCAAAGAAATGATCTTGGCAGCTCCCTGTATCTTCCGTCTCTTTATTTCATTTGAATTCATCCGATGTACCTCAAAATCAGTCTCTGGTAATTCCCAAATCTGCCAGCAGCTCCTCCTGCTTCCTCTCCATGACCTCCGCCTCCTCAGGCCTCATGTGATCATAACCGCACAGATGCAGCATACTGTGTGCCACCAGAAATGCAAACTCTCTCCTCAGACTGTGTCCATAGCTTTCCGCCTGCTCCAGCACCTTGTCCACTGAAATCATAATGTCTCCCAATATCAGCTCTCCGGTATCCGGGTCGAAGCAATCCGCCTCCGCCGCCTCGGGAATGTCAAATATGCCCTCTTTTTCAAAGTCCAGATTTGGAAAGGAAAGCACATCCGTCTCTCTGTCAATTCCCCGGCACTCCCTGTTTAATTCCCTGATACCCGCATTATCCGTCAGCACCAGATTCACCTGTGCTTCATAAGGACAGCTCTCTGTCTCAAGAATCGCTTCACATACAAGCCTTCCCACCGCTTCCGCGTCAAAGGGGAACTCTGCCTGAGACTCGTTTTCAACGTAAAAAGTCATAATAAAGCTTCTCCTCTCTGAAGATCTGATGCATCGCCTTAAATTCCTGCATCGAAATATTGCATTGCCAGAAATACCCGTCATTTACAAGCTTCTCAAACATCCCGTCAATAAATACCTTGTAGTCAATGGGATCATCTCCGTTTTCCCGCAGCTTTTGGGTAATGGAAGACACCACCTTATCCGAACACGCCAAAATCGCCGTCTCCTTATTCTTTGGCGGCTTTTTCGCGTTATACTCCTCCAGGATTTCCCTCAGCTTCGGCGGGAAATGCTTCCTGTCCATCAGCGCGGGAAGTTCTTCTCCTATCCGGTGATAATATGCCGCGCATTTCAGCATGTTTTCATCCATGTCGATCTTTTTGCATATCAGATCACAGAAATGAGCTGTATGGATACAGATAAAATAATCGTCCCTGGATTCCTCTTTAAATTTCACAAGGGCATCGTTTTCCGTGTCATTGATCTCCAGATAATTCACCCTGTACTGGTATATCACCATGGAGAAAAACAGTTTCAGTCCTACCACAAGCATTATGCTGTTGACAATAATGTTGGCCGCAGGAATCAGGAACAATTCCACATCCGGTCTGGCATTCGCCAGCAGCACGGCATTGGCAGTCTCACAGATCAGCAGACAGAGGATCGACATTACGAGGGGCAGCCCCAGCGCAAAGTCACTCTCCAAATGCTGAAACAGCGCAACGGCAAAACAGCCGCTGATAAAATATATGGCAAAATAATTCATCGTGGCGCCGCTGAGTATCACAGAAATCATCAACAGCATGGAGGAGGCCAGGATTCCCGTACTCATATTGCTGAATAAAGCCAGCATCACAAATATGGTGAGAAAAGGCCATCCCGCCGCCGGCAGGAAAACACAGGCAAAGGCAATCACCAGTCCGATACAGACACACAGCCAGAAACGAAAAGGATATTTCTCGTTATTGTAATCCAGTTTCCCCCTGACATATTCCTGACGCAGCTGAAACCCAATGACGGCAATCCCTGCCGCCGTCATGACCAGATTGGAAAGAAGCCTGTCCGGCTCCGTCTGATGAAGCCATCCGATCAACAGAACGCCGCCTCCGGCCAGTGCCATGATTCCCAATTCTGTCAATATCAACAATACCATCTTTATCCGTTTACTTTTTTCCATACTTATCTCTGCTTCTGTTTTTCTCTTTCGTCTCGTAATCATCATAAGCTTTCACGATCTTCTGCACCAGGGGATGACGCACCACATCCTTGTTTGTCAGCTTGCAGAAGGCGATATCCTCAATCTTAGCAAGCACTCTGGAGGCCACATCCAGACCGGATCTCGCACCCACAGGAAGATCCTTCTGGGAAGCGTCGCCTGTGACAATGACCTTTGATCCGAACCCGATCCTGGTCAGGAACATCTTCATCTGCGCCGGTGTGGTATTCTGCGCCTCGTCCAGGATGATAAAGGCATTATCCAGGGTACGGCCTCTCATGTACGCCAGCGGCGCCACCTCTATCAGTCCCTTTTCCATGTTTTTCGCAAAATTTTCAGGCCCCATGATCTGATACAACGCATCGTACAATGGCCGCAGATAAGGATCCACCTTACTCTGCAGATCTCCGGGCAGAAACCCCAGCTTTTCCCCCGCCTCTATGGCAGGTCTGGTGAGAATGATCCTGCTGACTTCCTCGTTCTTAAAGGCTGTGACCGCCATGGCCATGGCAAGATAAGTCTTGCCCGTTCCCGCCGGTCCCAGGCCAAACACGATCATGTTGTTCCGGATGGCATCCACATACGATTTCTGTCCCAGGGTCTTGGGCTTGATGGGCTTGCCGTTTATGGTATGACAGATACAGTCACTGTCTATCTCCGTAATTACATTTTCCTTCTCTTCCATGCCCATTGTAATGGCGTAATCCACGCTCTGCTCCTCGATTTCATTTCCTCTGTCGGAGAGAATGGAAAGCTGTTCCAATACCGATGCGGCTCTCTTTACCATGGACTCCTGCCCTGTGACCGTAACGCTGCCATTCCGGTTTACCACTTCCACCTGAAAGTCCTTCTCCAGTTTCTTGACATAGGCATCCTGCATGCCAAATATCTTCTGCATCTGTTCAGAAGACATATCCAGTCTTTCGGTATAAATATCACTCATTGTCTCTGTACCTGAATCTTCCGTTCTAAATTTGCGTTTTGCGTGCTTCCTCTATTCCTCGGGGGCCTCCGCTCATTCCACAGCTTCCGTCTGATCTGCCTCATTCCACAGTTTCCGTCTCTCCTGCCCTTCCGCCCGGCCTGCCTCATTCCACGGCTTCCGCCTGATCTGTCTCTTCCGCCCCCGGCCCTGCCGGTTCTGTCCTGTCGATCACCACGCTGACTCCCACCGGCTCCTGCACCAGAAATTCTCCGTTCATAACCCATGAATCCCCAGTCGTATCTATTTTAACATCTTTTTCAATAATTTGTACCCCTTTTTCCTCTAAACTTTCAATATATTCGGAAATTTTTTGATTCAATAATACTTTTGCCTCGTCCAAAGTGTATTCATACTCTACATTCTGATACTCCCTGTGAGTGTAGCTGCCCACATAAAAAGGGATCGACAGCTTCTGAAACAGCAGAGAACGGCTCTCACGGATCACGCTGTCATAGACCAGAAAAGGCTGATTCTCCGGCATCCGCCACTCTTTTTCCCCGAGTCGGAAATAGTATCTCTTCTCTTCCCTTCCGGTATACTCCTTTTCTATGTAATCAAAAGGCAGAGAGTCTGCAAAGCTCTGCGTATGCTCCAGAATGACATCCGCGTCCGCATCCACATAGATATATTCACGCACAGTGCCGTCATCGTTGTAGACCGGCACCCGGCCTTCCACCAGCACGGTTCCTTCCTCCACAATATCACCCGCCGCCACGACGGGAACACCCCTGCGCACCATGATGGACACCACTGTCCCCGCGTACTGGGAGGCCAGATCGGCCCCTGCCGCTCTCTCCCTGGTATCGGTGATAATGGGAGCGTCATTCTCCTTGATGGAGATCCTAAGCTTTGTTCCATCCAGCTTTGCGGAAGCCCATGTCACCTGTGGGAACTGCCTGCGGATCTCCTTTTCCAGCAACTCAATATCCAGCTGTTCCTTACGCATTCCCTCCGACACCTGATTGTCCTTCAGGAAATCATCGAACACATCCCGGGTGATCTGGTAATTTCCTTCCAATTCGATATTCCAGATATGGGTGGAGGACCAGATCCAGAAGGCTACGGTCAACAGCAGCCCTGCCAGAAACATCTTCCTTCTCAGAAGCTTGGGCAGAAAAAAGGGCAGTCCATATCGCTGCAATACGGCTACCCTTGTTCCTGTCTTTTTCGCAATCGGACGAAGCTTATAAAATCCTTTCAGGGTTATGTTCATGTAATAGACTTCCCCGTCCCTCACAATGTCCCACAGAAGGATATCCTTGTTGCTGCACAGATTCATAAACCGCTCCGGCGAAAATCCATACACGCGTATCCTCAGATACCCCCGGATATACTTTAAAAACTCTATCATGGCATTCCCTCACTTCCAGATAAACCGGTTCACTGCCGCCTCAATGATCCGGCAAATGCTTATCCGCCGAACTCCACCGGCTCCGCGCGGCAATTATGTTCAGCCGCCTTTCCAATGAACAAATATACCGCATTTTTTACCGAATATGATCGGAGCCGTGCTCCTCTAAAGATAGCGTACGCAGGAGATACATCCGCTGATCTTCATATCCTCGTTGGTATAATAGTCTATGGAAAGTCCTGCACCCTCAAAACAGACCTGGCAGGTCTTTCCCTGCAGCAGGATCATCTGTCCCGTGTACTCCAGAATGCCTCTATAATTTTCGATCCACGCCTCCCTGTTTCCGGTCATGGTGACCCGCATGGCCCCCATACAGATATCCTTGGGAAGCTTCAGGGAATCTATGATCAATTCTTTTTTCGGCTGTATGCTTTTGCTGTTTTTCATATTTTTCATGTTCCCATTATATTATGGAAATCCCAAAACTATACTATAATTTCTTACAGCCGTCTAAAATTAATTTCGCAAAACCCCGGTTGCAGCGGGGCTGCCGGGTAGCACAACATTTTAACTTCAGGCAGTTATGATCTCTTTGATAAAAGATGTCCGGACAGGTTTCTCAGAAGTAATGGCACAGGCTGCCAGGTAACGTCTCTGCACTTCCTCCCGCTTCACCTCCCCATTGGCATGGATCACCGCAAGGGTATCGCCCTTTTTCACAAAATCCCCTGCCTTTTTCTGTAATACAATACCTACGGACAGGTCGATCCCGCTCTCCTTGGTCTCCCTGCCGCCGCCAAGGATCAGAGAACAGATTCCCACCTCGTCACAGGCGATATGGCTGATATACCCCTCCGCAGGCGACTTGATCTCACGAATGACGGATGCCTTCGGCAAAAGCTCCGTATCATAGACGGCTCTCGGGTCTCCTCCCTGAGCCTCTACAAACTCCGCCAGTTTCTTCAGAGCGCTGCCGTCCTCTATCACTGCATGCAGCTTTGCAAACGCTTCCTCCTTATCTCTTGCCTTTCCTCCCGCGATCAGCATCTGGCTCCCCAGCGTCATACACAGCTCTACAAAATCTTTGGGCCCGTTCCCTTTCAGCGTCTCTATGGCTTCTTTCACCTCCAGCGCATTGCCCACCGCATAACCAAGGGGCTGATCCATATCGGAGATCACGGCAATGGTGGTGCGCCCTGCATTCCTTCCAAGCCTTACCATCTCCTCCGCCAGAGCTTTCGCGTCCGCTTCCTCTTTCATAAAAGCGCCGCTTCCCGTCTTCACATCCAGTACAATGGCATCTGCCCCCGCCGCCAGCTTCTTGCTCATAATGGAACTGGCAATGAGGGACATATTATCCACCGTGGCCGTCACGTCCCGAAGGGCATACAGTTTCTTATCCGCCGGCGCCAGATCCGCCGTCTGTCCCATGATGGCAATGCCGATGCGGTTGACATTATCAATAAACTGCTCTGTAGTCAGCGCTGTGGAAAAACCGGAAAAACTTTCCAGCTTGTCAATGGTGCCCCCGGTATGCCCCAGTCCACGGCCGCTCATCTTCGCCACAGGGATGCCGCATGCCGCCACCATGGGAGTCAGCGCCAGAGAGGTCTTGTCCCCCACACCGCCGGTACTGTGTTTATCCACCTTGATACCGTCGATCCGTGAAAGGTCCAGCATATCCCCGCTGTTTGCCATAGCCATGGTCAGAGCCAGGGTCTCGCCCTCCGTCATCTTCCGAAAATAGATTGCCATCATCAGGGCTGACACCTGATAATCGGGGATCTCCCCCTTAGTGTAACCTTCTACAAAGAAATCGATCTCATCCCTGGAGAGTTCTCCTCCGTTTCTTTTTTTCATAATAATGTCGTACATTCTCATGGCTGCTGTTCCTCCTTTTCCAATTCATATACTCTCGGGATCTCCAAATATAATGGAACTCCAACCGGAAGTCATGCTATATTGAGAGAGAAATTCGTCAGCATCATTTCCATTCTCAAAAATGATAATGCGTTTTATCTGCCGGTCACTTACAATGTACATTTATAAGCTCCATTTACATGGATACACAATTCCGAAAAGAACGTCCTAAAACTCCGGCATCTTTGTAAACACTACTGTTTCACCGTCAGCCACCCCGCCATATATTTCATTCGTTTTATACCCGGTTTCCAGATAATGTTTCATAACATATTTAGCGGTATATGGCATTTCCAAATCTGCCAGCTCCGAAAATTCAAACCATTTGCAGGCTCCCTCATTCGAAGCAAAGCACGCCTCCACGCCATCCTCTAATTCGGCAAAGAAGTAATAATTCTGTCTGATCTCCCCTTTGGTCCTGCGCAGTGTGACATAGCGCAATGCCAGATTTCTGATGTCATCTTCCCTCAGTCCCAGTTCTTCTTCCAATTCCCGTAACACGCATGCTTTCGCGTCATTCAGCTCGGGCTCTTCAAAATGACCTCCCGCCGCTCCCACCCAGACATCATTGACCACTCTGCTTCCCTGCCTGAAAAGCAGCAGCATTTTGCCCTCATTCGTTATGTAGAGTGATGTCATATTCCTCAACTTTCCGTCCATTACTTCCATCTCCCCTCCATTCCCCGCCTCCCATATAGAAGCAAAGATCAGCGTATCAAATCACACAATTATAATATCCGGCCGCTGATTGCCACGAGTATGGACTTATTGTACCATAACCCCACCTTTGTCTCAATAAAAAATCTTTGTAGCTGCTTTGTAGTCCGCAAAGCTTACTACCCCGGAACATTATAAAAGCGCCACAGATTGTGGCGCTTTTCATCTTATATCATTACTCAGCTTCCCCTCCTCATTCACAATGATAATGCTTGCCGCGCACTGAATGATCGTCCGATGCCCCACAAGCTTTCTGAGTTCCATAATATACCCGGCCATAACAGAACCTCCGCAACATATTCTTTAAGTCTGATGATCCGTATTGCAAAAATTGCCAAAGACAATCGGAAGTTCCTCACACGCTATTCCCAGGAAACATCCAGGATCTCTTCCTTCCTGTCCCGAAGCATCAGCTCCTTCACGGCCTGAGCAGCGCTCTTTCCATCAAACAGTACCTTGTTCACCTGTTCGATGATAGGCATCTGGATCTGGTATTTCTCCGCCAACTCCATGGCAGCCTTGGCGGAATACACACCTTCCACCACCATCTGCACCTCTTCCATGGCAGACTCATAGGATCTCCCCTGACCTATGAGAATACCCGCCCGACGGTTCCGGGAATGCATGCTGGCACAGGTCACAATCAGATCGCCGATCCCCGTCAGCCCGCAGAAGGTCTCGAACTTGCCGCCCATGGCGATCCCCAGTCTCGCGATCTCTGCGATACCTCTGGTGATCAGCGCCGCTTTTGTGTTGTCTCCATACCCCAGTCCGTCTGCAATACCTGCTGCCAGCGCCACCACATTCTTCAAAGAACCACCCAACTCCATTCCCAATATGTCAGGGCTGATATAGACACGGAACACTTCGTTCATAAACAGATTCTGGATGTACTCTGCCGTAGCTTTGGATTTCGCCCCCACCACAATGGTGGTGGGAATGCCCCGTCCCACTTCCTCCGCATGGGAGGGACCGGACATCACAGCCACATCCGCCTGGGGGATCTCCTGTTCTATGATCTCCGACAGCGTCATCAGAGTGTGTTCTTCGATTCCTTTGGCCACGTTCAGGATCTTCTGGTCCTGAGCCACCAACCCGCCGATACGGTTTGCCGTAGCTCTGGTATAGGCGCTTGCCACTGCCATCACAAGCAGATCACTGCCCTCCACAGCCTCCCTGTCATCCGCGGTGAAGATCATATCCTCCGGCAGCCTGACATCCGGCAGCATTTTGTGTTCGTGCTTCTCTCTCAGCATCTCCACTTCCGCCTCCAGAGCCGACCAGACTGTGATCTCATGCCCGTTCTTATGCAATAATACTGCGATGGCAATTCCCCAGCTTCCGCCACCAAGAATCGATATTTTCGCCATATTCCCTCTTTTCTGCGCATAATGCACGATTTTTTATGATTCTATTCTCTGTTCTAAGATCATTATTCCTTTTGATACTTGTCTGTTTTAATGTTTATCTGTTCTGATACTTTTTTGTTTTGATACTTTTCTGTTCTGATGCTGTTATCATCTGTTTCTTCATCCACTTTGAAATGTGGATTTCTCCGGAATACTTATATCCGGGTCCATCGTGGATGGACTGAGCGATATCCTTCCGTTTATTGTTTTCCTTTACTCTCATTCTTATCCGTACCGGCTTCCACGTCCACCTTATTCTTCCTGGTCAGATATGTCTTTCTCTCGTTTCCATGGATCAGCCGCACAATATTTTCCCGGTGTTTCCAGTATGCCATCACGGCCAGCACCAGAGTCAGGGCATACATCTCATAAAGCTGCGCCTGAGACATACCCGCAAACAGTCCCAACTGTCCGCAGACCACCATTTCAATGATCAGTCCCAGATATACCAGAAGAGAGCCCAGGGACACATAATGGGTGGTGAAAAAGATCCCGAAAAAAATCACCACGCCCATCACGATAAAGTACGGATGAAAAGCAAGGATCAATCCCGCTGTAGCCGCAATCCCCTTTCCTCCCTTAAAGCCCATATAAAAAGGATAGTTATGCCCTAAGATTGCGCCTGCCGCAGCGTAAAGGC
>CAMWWF010000060.1 GCA_947177885.1 uncultured Lachnospiraceae bacterium | reverse complement strand
GAATGAACTGGACAAGGAGATCAAGGAACGCAGAGCGGAGGCTCAGCGTTATGAGCGCAGAGTCCAGCAGAAGGAAGAGAACATCGATAAGAAAGCTGAAGCGATCGAGAAACGGGAAGCCAGTCTGGCGTCCAAGGAAGAATCCCTCAATAAGATGCGGGATGAAGTTTCTAAATTGAATGAGCAAAGAGTACAGGAACTGGAAAGAATTTCCGGATTGACCTCTGAACAGGCAAAAGACTACTTATTGAAAATTGTTGAAGACGAAGTAAAACATGAAACGGCTGTGATGATCAAGGAACTGGAGAGTCGCGCCAAAGAAGAAGCAGACAAAAAGGCGAAGGAGTATGTGGTATCGGCCATTCAAAGATGTGCCGCCGATCATGTATCTGAGACTACTATCTCCGTCGTACAGCTTCCGAACGATGAGATGAAGGGTAGGATCATCGGCAGAGAAGGACGTAATATCCGTACTTTGGAGACTATGACAGGCGTTGACCTGATCATTGATGACACTCCCGAGGCAGTTATTCTGTCCGGGTTCGATCCCATTCGTCGTGAGGTTGCAAGGATTGCTCTTGAAAAGTTGATCGTTGATGGACGTATCCATCCTGCCAGAATCGAAGAAATGGTAGAAAAGGCCCAGAAAGAAGTCGAGATCATGATCAAGGAGGAAGGTGAGGCGGCTACGCTGGAAGTCGGCGTACATGGTATTCATCCCGAACTTGTAAGGCTTCTGGGTAAGATGAAATTCCGGACAAGCTATGGTCAGAATGCGTTAAAGCATTCCATAGAGGTAGCGCAGCTGTCAGGTCTGCTGGCTGCTGAGATGGGATTGGATGTGAGGCTTGCAAAGCGTGCCGGCCTGCTCCATGATATCGGCAAGTCTGTTGACCATGAGATGGAAGGATCTCATATTCAGCTGGGTGTCGAGCTCTGTAAGAAATATAAGGAGAATTCTATAGTTATCAACGCCGTAGAATCTCATCACGGCGATGTGGAAGCAACATCCCTCATCGCATGCATTGTACAGGCCGCAGATACAATTTCTGCTGCAAGGCCGGGTGCCAGAAGGGAAACTCTGGAGACCTATACCAGCAGATTAAAGCAATTAGAAGAAATAACAAACAATTTCAAAGGTGTAGACAAATCTTTTGCTATTCAGGCAGGTCGTGAGGTTCGTGTCATGGTGGTACCGGAGCAGATTACAGATGCCGATATGGTTCTTCTGGCTCGTGATATTTCCAAGCAGATTGAGGCTGAATTGGAATATCCGGGACAGATCAAGGTAAATGTGATCCGGGAAAGCCGCGTGATTGATTACGCAAAGTAAACCATAATACTTTTGCTTGAAAATTTCATATGGATGAAAGCCGCTGTGTAAAAGCACAGCGGTTTTTTAATCTCTCATGATCGGCATGATAATACTGCCATGCCCGAAGATCAGTCTGCACTATGCGTGAAGCGGTAAGGATCTGTTAAAAGTGATTTTCAAACCACCGTCCTGAGCATGAAAAACTTTTGGAAAATATGTATTATTTTGATTGCATACCTATTTTACATGGTCTATAATCTTTATGCAGGGCGTATGAGACAATGTATGAAGGCATTATTGGCGGAAGACAGAGAGGCAGAGGGATTTCCGGTAAGCGGAACAGGTGCCGGAGCGTGTGTTGATTACTTGAGATTCAATGCAATGATGTACTGGGGGAAAGGCCCGGAAACCGTCTGTCTGTGAGCTGTATGCGGGTCCCCTGTCAGAAGAGATTGTAATGGAGAAAGGGTGGTCAATGTTATGGAAGAATATAAGCGTTTGAAAAGAGATCTGGTGGCGAAGGGAGTCATTATAGATTATTATCAGGATACCATGCTGATCCCAAACGGGAACACGGCAAAATGGGATCTGATCGATCACAAGGGAGCGGCAGCTGTTGTGGCTGTGCGGGATGACGGAAAGCTTCTGATGGTGCGCCAGTATCGCAATGCGTTGGAACGAAATACCCTGGAGATTCCGGCAGGCGGTTTAAATGGGAGGGAAGAACCTGCCATGGATGCCGCAAGGCGTGAATTGGAAGAAGAGACGGGTTATACCTGTGACAGTATGGAACTGCTTAATTCCATCTATACCACGGTTGCCTTCTGCAATGAGAAAATCGACATCTATCTGGCAAAGGAACTGAAGAAAGGCAGACAGCATCTGGACGAGGATGAGTTTCTCAATGTGGAGGCGTATTCTTTAGAGGAATTAAAGCAGATGATATACGACTGTAAGATACAGGATTCCAAGACTATCTGCGGAATACTCACATATGCGTCAAAATTTGGAAAGGATATCTGAGTTACACACGGAAGAATCGCATGGGAAGCGATTCTTCTCATGGATCGTCTGTGCCGCCGCAGGCGGTATGTCTGTAAGTGTGGTAAGAAAGATAAGAAAAACAGCATGGCTTGCAAAAGACTCTTGAGGTGAGAACATCATTTCAAGGGTCTTTTTTTGCAGGCACGCTGCTCAATTGTGTCGGAGGTCTGGATGACGCGGATTTCGGCAGGGTGGTCATAAATGGCAGGGACAGCTTTCCGACGGTCAGAGGACCTTCCCGGCAGATCAGGGAGATGACTGTGGTGGATACCATTGGCGCGGACTGAAGTTATGATGCATAGAGTGTTTTTTACCCGCATAAGATAGAGTGAAAAGAAGGATCTGCGGCATGAGGGGGTAGCGTGAGAAGAACACGGACACAGTGTTTTATTGAAATTCCGCTGTGGTTGAGCGGTCGGCCGGGCTGCTTCGCAACATGGAATTCCTGTGTGGAAAAGGGGCCGGGCGGAACGGCAGCCGGGATGGAATAATGACAGGGAAGGTGCGGGTAACAGCAAATATGCGTATGGGTATGCGTCTTATCGGAAACAGATTGGGAACCGGGAAAGTCCCGGTTTTGCAGCTTTTCGCAGTGGGATTTCTGATCGGGATCCTGATCATGAAGATCGGAGAGAGCATTTTATTGGAGAAAACGGGATTATTTGATGAGGAGGTACTTTACCACATGAAATATATGACCGTGGACCACAATGCTCTCTTTTGCTATGTCCTTCGGAAGAGACTGTTGACCGTTCTGATCCTGGCGGTTCTGTCCACCACTTATCTGGGAATGGCGGTCTGCGTGGGTGCGGCGCTGTGGTATGGAGCGGCGGCAGGGGGAGTGCTGGCGGTGATGGTGATGCGGTACGGCATAAAAGGGATCCTTCTGGCGGCAGCCAGCCTGTTTCCCCATTATCTGATCTATTTCCCGGCGATCTTTACCCTTCTGGCATGGGGGGAAAGCGTGTACGGAAGCATTTATCACAGGATCGGAACGGAGACGGAAAAGAATGTCCTGATCAAAAATATGGGGCAGCTTGCGGCGATCGTCGGAATGACCGTGGCAGGCTGCGCCCTGGAAGGATATGTAAATCCTGAAGTGTTTTTAAGCTTGCTGAAGATCTTTTGAAGTCTCTTTCTGACGTTCTCCCCCTCTCCACATCAGGGCTGACGGAGGTTTAATCTCGCTGCTGTGCGGCATAAATGGTTTATTCGTACTCTGCGATGTCGTAGATCAGCTTCTCGGAAGCTTCCCAGCCCAGGCAGGGATCCGTAATGGATTTGCCGTAGATACCGTCGCCGATCTTCTGGCAGCCCTCCTCTATGTAGCTTTCCACCATGACTCCCTTTACGAGATTGTAGATATCACGGTTCAGCTTGCGGCTGTGCATGACTTCCTTGACAATGCGGATCTGCTGTTCAAACTGCTTGCCGGAGTTGGAGTGGTTTGCGTCGATGACGCAGCCGGGATGCTTCAGATCCATTTTTCCGTACATATCCAGCAGCAGGTTCAGATCCTCATAGTGATAGTTGGGAATATTATTCCCATGCTTATTTACCGCGCCCCGCAGAATGGTGTGGGTCAGGTCGTTGCCGGAGGTCTGTACCTCCCAGCCCCTGTAGATAAAGGAGTGGGGATGCTGTGCCGCATAGACGGAATTCAGCATAACGGACAGATCGCCGCTGGTAGGATTCTTCATGCCAGCGGCAACGTCGAAGCCGCTGACAGTGAGGCGGTGCTGCTGGTCCTCCACGGAGCGGGCGCCGATAGCCACATAAGAGAGGATATCGGATACATAGCCCCAGTTCTCGGGATAGAGCATCTCGTCCGCAGCGGTCAGTCCGGTCTCGGAAATGGCGCGGATGTGCATTTTCCGCATGGCGATCAGACCCGCGAGAAAGTCGGGCTTCTTTTCCGGATCAGGCTGATGGACGATTCCCTTATAGCCCTCGCCGGTGGTGCGGGGTTTATTGGTATAGATCCTGGGGATGAGGATCAGCTTATCCTTTACCCGGGCATTCAGCTTTGCCAGGCGGTTGATATAATCGCAGACGGAATCCTCATTGTCTGCGGAGCAGGGGCCTATGATGACCAGAAATTTCCTGCTCTTTCCGGTCAGGACATCCCTGATCTCGGCATCTCTCTGTGCTTTGATCCCGGAAAGCTTCCCGGGGAGCGGATGTTGCTGCCTGATCTCCTCCGGGGAGGGCAGCTTTTGTATAAATTCAAAACTCATAATATATCAATCCTTTCCAGTCACAGTTGTTCAAATGGATCAATGCCCGCAGGAAACGCTCTGCGGGTCTGTCGTGTGCGGTCAGCCGGACAAAAGCCATATATCGGAGAAACAGGCTCCGGTCTGGAAAACAGTGTTTCAGACCGGTTCCGGACAGCTATTACATTATAGTACAAGTGTGAAAAAGGCGCAAGTTTTACTTGACAGCGGAAACGGCAAAAATTATACTGTAAATGAGAATGGTTCTCAAAATATCCCGCAGCACAAATTTACTGTCACAGAGATTTGTAAGACGCATAGGATATTTATATCACGACGAAACGGAAAGGATGGATGTAATGGCGGATATTATTATTATCACTGCGTTGGCAGTCCTTGTGTTCTTTATAGTGCGCAGCCAGCTTCGCAAGCTGCGGAAAGGGCAGTGCGGCGGGGGATGCGCGGGCTGTTGCGGAAGCTGCGGAGGCGGTTGCGGAACCCCGGTGGATCAGGCAGATGAATAAGGTGGTTGATTGAAAGGACATTTTTATATGTCCTTTTTAAATTTTTTTCTTTGCGAAAATTGCGTAGTATGATATAATGTGTTTTAGTGAGAAGAACATGCCCGCATATTCGGCGGGCGGCAAATGGCGATCACGGATCGCAGACTTGTGATATGCTGGTCTTATTCAGCGAAGGTAACGACCGAATGGCATCCGTTGCGGATCACAGGATGATGTGCGTATGCCGGTATGGAAGTGCCCCGGAATACGGGAAACAGATTAGGGGATCAGATGGGATTATGCCGGAGAATAAAAGTCTCGCCACTGATGACAGACACAGCAGGCACAGGCATGCGCAGTGGCAGAAAAAATATATTGTCCTGATGCTGATGCTGGCAATGGCGATACCTGGTGCGTTATGCATTGTCCTGTTTGCCAGAGTCTACTGTCTGAATGAAGCATTGGATGCACTGTCATTGCAGGTGAAGGATCTGACAGGGACGGTGGTGGAACAGCGGCAGGAGATGGAGGAACTGATAGAGGAGCTTCATTTGTACAGAAAGGCAGGAGCTGTTGTCACCAACCGGTCAGGAAGCTGGGAGGGAGAGTCGGATACGGAAGAGGAGGTATCGTGGGAGCCGGGACAGCCGGAGGATTCGGAAGAGTCTCTGCACAAAGTTTACCTGACGTTTGATGACGGTCCCAGCATTTATACGGACGATATTCTGGAAATATTGGACAGGTATGGCGTCAAGGCAACTTTCTTTGTGGTGGGAAAAGAATCGGATTCGGAGAAAGAAGCTCTGTCTATGATCGTGGATGGCGGGCATACTCTTGGTATGCACAGCTACAGTCACAAGTATGCTGAACTATATCGGTCTGTGGAAGATTTTGCGGACGACTTTGTGAGGCTGCAGAGCTATCTTTATGACGTGACCGGGGTGGAGAGCCGGTTTTACCGTTTTCCCGGGGGATCGTCCAACACAGTCAGTGATATTGATATGGAGGAGTTTGCCGATTATCTGGAAAGTCAGGGCGTACAGTTCTATGATTGGAATATTGCCTCGGGAGATGCAGGGAGCATACCTCTTTCCGTGGATACACTGGTCAGGAACAGCACTGAGGGGATTGGGGAAAACAGTACTTCTATCATACTTTTCCATGATTCTGCGGATAAGCGCAGCACGGTGGATGCGCTGCCCATTATCATCGAGAAGATCTTGGCAATGGAGGATACCGTAATTCTTCCGATTACGGAAGAAACCGTGCCTATTCAACACATATACTGATAAACGAATGAACGGAGGAGTAAATTAACATGGGTTTTTTCTCGGATTTGAAGGAAGATCTGTCGCAGGCGGTCAATGAAATGATGCCTGCCGAAGGCCAGGTCAGACCCGCGGAGGAGCAGGCGGCAGGAACTGCCGCTGAGACAAAAGCGAAAACAGCGGCACCGAAGGCAAAGGGGACTGCAAAGCCTGCCTACTCTTTGGAAGAGATGCTGGAAAACATTGACAATTTCAGGCTGGATGACGACGAGCTGACCGGGACGGATGAGATTCCGGCTGAGGAAGCTGAGCCGGTAAAAGAAGATGCGGCAGATCCCGTGGAGGAGCCGCCCACAGAGGAAGATGCGACGGGAGAAGCTGTCACAGAGGAAGTCCGGTCGGAATCAGTATCCGCAGAGAAACAGCAGAGCGATAAGACAACCGATAAGACGTCCGCAGGGGAAGACTCCGCGGCGGAAGGTGCGGAAGATACATCAAAGAAGGAAGATGCGGATGTAGACGCATCTGCAGAAGCCCGGAAAGAGGAAAAGAATAAAGAAAAGGAGATATCTGAAAGCATGGAACCGATCAGCAACACAGAGAGTAATCAGGAAGAAGAAAACAAAGGAGCAAAGGAAGCAATGGAGACAATGGAAACTATGGAAGCTATGGACACAGCAGGTGAGAGAGAGGCTGCAGATGAGACAGCCGTTATCACATCGGCAATGATCATCAAGGGTGACATTACCACAGAGGGATCTATTGATGTCATCGGTACCGTAAACGGTAATATTGAATCCTTCGGTAAGCTGAACATTACCGGTCACATCATCGGCAATTCAAAAGCGGCTGAAATCTTTGCTGAGGGTGCAAAGATCAATGGTGAAGTGGTCAGTGAAGGCGCTGTGAAGATTGGTGCAAGCTCTGTTATCATCGGAAATATCACCGCCACCAGCGCTGTGATCGCAGGAGCTGTAAAGGGTGACATTGATGTAAAGGGACCTGTTATCCTGGATACATCCGCAATCGTGATGGGTAATATCAAGTCCAAGTCCGTTCAGATCAATAACGGTGCGGTTATTGAGGGTATGTGTTCACAGTGCTATGCAGATGTCAGCCCTACCACTTTCTTTGAGGAGTATAAGCCGGAGCCTGTACGTAAAGCAAAGTCTAAATAAGGAGAATTTTCAGTATGCACAGGATTCTTTTGAAATTGAGCGGAGAGGCGCTTGCGGGTGACAGGAAGACGGGATTCGACGAAGAAACTGTCAGGCGGGTGGCGCTTCAGGTAAAACAGCTGGCGGACGACGGTATTCAGGTGGGAATCGTGATCGGAGGCGGAAATTTCTGGAGAGGCCGCACCAGCGAGAACATTGACCGCACCAAGGCTGACCAGATCGGTATGCTGGCTACCATCATGAACTGTATCTATGTGTCGGAGATATTCCGGTCCACGGGTATGAGAACCAATATTCTGACTCCTTTTGTGTGCGGATCTTTTACCAATTTGTTTTCAAAGGACGAGGCAAACAGGTGTCTTGAGGAAGGTCAGGTGGTCTTCTTTGCGGGCGGCACAGGACATCCGTATTTCTCCACGGATACCGGTGTGGTGCTCCGGGCGATAGAGGTGGAGGCGGAAGTGATCCTTCTGGCCAAGGCCGTGGACGGTGTCTATGATGATGACCCGAATAAGAATCCAAATGCGCAGAAATACACGGAAGTCACGATTGACGAGGTCATTGCCAAGAATCTTCAGGTGGTTGATATGACGGCATCCATTCTGGCAAGGGACAATAAGATGCCTATGTGGGTATTCGGACTGAATGAGGAGAACAGCATTGTCAATACCGTCAAAGGCAGATTTAACGGAACGAAAGTGTCAGTATAGAAAGGAATAAACTATGGACGCAAGATTACAGCTGTATGATGATAAGATGAAGAAAGCGATAGAATTCCTGACATCGGATTATGCGACCATCCGTGCGGGACGTGCCAATCCTCATGTTTTGGACAAGATCAGGGTGGATTACTACGGTACGCCTACGCCAATCCAGCAGGTGGGCAATGTCACTGTGCCTGATCCCCGTATTATTCAGATCGCTCCATGGGAGAAGACATTGTTGAAGGAGATCGAGAAGGCAATCATGACTTCTGATCTGGGGATCAATCCTTCTAACGACGGAAGTGTGATCCGGCTGGTGTTCCCGGAATTGACTGAGGAGCGCAGAAAAGACCTGGTAAAGGATATCAAGAAGAAGGCGGAGGAGGGCAAGGTGGCTGTCCGCAATATCCGCAGGGACGGAAATGATGCCTTTAAGAAGCTGTCAAAGGAAGATGTGTCTGAGGATGAGATCAAACAGTTGGGAGACCAGCTGCAGAAGCTGACTGACAAATATATCAAAGATATTGATAAGCTGATGGAAGAGAAATCCAAGGAAATCATGACAGTCTGAACTGACTCATAAATGCTTCTCAGTGGAAAGAGAACAGGTCTGTAAAAGTTTTGAAAGTTTCAAAGCAGTGAAAAGCGGGGGAGTGGAGAAAAATCCGTTCCCCCTTTACGCATGTATACACTCCCGGAATCCCTGAACCTCTTTTCACGGGATTTCAGGAATATTATTTTTACAGGGACTGGGAAGAGAGCTGTGTTATGAGTGACCGGGTGGAAAGGATGGAGCAGTATGAGTGAAGGATTAAAGATGCCGCAGCATGTGGCGATCATTCTGGACGGTAACGGCAGATGGGCAAAGGCCAAGGGAATGCCCCGCAATTACGGGCATGTCCAGGGGGCGAAGACGGTGGAGGTCATCTGCGAGGAGGCATATAAGATGGGAATACAGTATCTGACGGTATATGCATTTTCCACAGAGAACTGGAACCGGCCCCGGAGTGAGGTGGATGCCCTGATGAAGCTGCTTCGCAACTATATGAAGACCTGTCTCCAGACGGCTAAGAAGAACCGGATGTGTGTCAGAGTTCTGGGGGAGAAATCCCGTCTTGACGAGGATATCCGCAGCAGGATTGAAGAACTGGAGGCGGCTACCGGGAATAATGACGGGCTTCATTTCCAGATTGCCATTAACTATGGCGGAAGAGACGAGATCGTAAGAGCTTCCAGAAGGATGGCAGAGAAGATTGCGGCCGGAGAGTTAAAACCGGAGGATGTCACGGAAGAAACTCTGGGCGGTTTCCTGGATACCGCGGGGATTCCCGATCCGGATCTTCTGATCCGGACCTGTGACGAGCAGCGTATTTCCAATTTTCTGCTGTGGCAGCTGGCATATACGGAGTTCTATTTTACACCGGTGCCCTGGCCCGATTTCACAAAGGAAGAATTGATAAAAGCTGTGGAAGCATATAATCATAGAGACAGACGATACGGCGGTGTGAAGGAGGAATAATTCCATGTTTTGGACCAGATTGTTCAGCGGAATCATATTGTTGGTGATCGCTATCGGCTCCATCTGGCTGGGAGGGCCTGTTCTGACGGCAGTGCTGCTGGTGGTTTCCCTTATAGGATACCGTGAGCTGACCAAAGCGCTGGGAGTGCCTGCGGGAGAGAAAAAGACAGTCTCTGTAGAGAGTGCCGGGCTTAAGACATCCTTCTTTGTGGCAATGCCCGGACTGACGGCCATAGAGATCGTGGGGCTGGCCGGTACGGTGCTATACTATGGAGTGCTGCAGCTCTGCCTGAATACGGAGCATGGAATGATGTATTGGGACAGCTCGAGAGGCGCGGTATGGCTTCTGGGCTGTATCGTGCTGGTGTTTATGGCGCAGCTTTTCGTCTATGTCTTTGCTTTTCCGAAGTATCAGGCGGAACAGGTGATCGCCGGTTTTTTTGCGTTTGTGTATGCTCCTGTGATGCTGTCCTTTGTCGAGATGGCAAGAATGATACCGGGCGGTATTATCATAGTGTGGCTTATACTGATCAGCTCCTGGGGATGTGACACATGTGCCTACGCGGTGGGAAAGCTGATCGGGAAGAGGAAGATATTTCCCGTTTTAAGTCCCAAGAAGTCTTTGGAAGGCTGTATCGGCGGAGTGCTGGGGGCAGCGCTTTTAGGGTTCATATACGGAAAGGTTCTGGTGAACCTATTCCCGGCGACGGTGGATACTTTTGCATGGCAGGCGGCGTTGGTCTGTGCGGTGGGCGCGATCATGAGCATGGTGGGCGATCTGGCGGCATCTGCCATTAAGCGGAATAAGGGGATCAAGGATTACGGCAGGCTGATCCCCGGTCACGGCGGTATCATGGATCGTTTTGACAGTGTGATCGTCACGGCGCCTCTGGTCTATTTTATGACTTTGCTCCTGATCGGGCACTGAAAAGAATATTTCACGATCCTGATCTGAGTTCCCCGGGAGAGGTTTGCAAATCCTTTTGAGGGGAAAAGAGGTCATTGTGAAGAGAGGAAACTTATGAAAAAGATTGCGATTTTGGGTTCTACCGGTTCCATTGGGACACAGACGCTGGAGGTGGTGCGCAGCAACCCTGAGCTGAAGGTGGTCGCACTGGCGGCAGGCAGCAGTGTGGATAAAATAGAGGAACAGATCAGGGAATTTCATCCTGTGATGGCGGCTATGTGGACGGAGGAAGCGGCGGCGGAGCTGAGAGTCAGAGTGGCAGATATCGACGTCAAAGTAGTCTCCGGAATGGAGGGACTGTTGGAGATCGCGGTTTTGCCGGAAAGTCAGGTATTGGTTACCGCCATTGTGGGAATGATTGGTATCAGGCCTACCATTGCGGCCATTCAGGCGGGAAAGGATATTGCGCTGGCAAATAAGGAAACACTGGTGACGGCGGGACATATCATCATGCCGCTGGCAAAGAGGCATGGAGTGTCGATCCTGCCTGTGGACAGTGAACACAGCGCGATCTTCCAGTCTCTGAACGGTGAGCCCGGGGACAAAATAGAAAAGATACTTCTGACTGCTTCCGGAGGTCCTTTCAGAGGCAGGAGCAGGGAGCAGCTTCAGAATATTCAGGTGGAGGATGCCTTAAAGCACCCTCAAAAACACAACACA
>CAMWWF010000059.1 GCA_947177885.1 uncultured Lachnospiraceae bacterium | reverse complement strand
GCACTGCCTTATTTTTCAAAGTATCCTTTAACTGCTTTCGTACGATCGTGACTATATGTCTCATTATGCGTTCAACTCCCTTCCTGTCAAATATAGAAACACCTTTTCCAGATCCGGTTCCGATGAATGTATACTCACTATGTTCCCTTCCCGCATCATTCGGGCAACGACTTCCGCATTTTCTCCGGAATTCGCAAGTACGATTTTCTCTCCGCTCTCCAGGATGATCTCTATCACATTTTCCAGATTATATTTTCTGCAGATCTCTTCGGGAACACCCTGCTCAATGATCTTGCCCTCATTTAACAGGAGAATGCTGTCGCACAGCTTTTCCGCTTCATGCATGTTGTGGGTGGTGAGAAACACCGTGGTTCCTGCGGCTTTCTCCGCCACGATCAGCTCATGGATCTTTTCCGTTGTGGCGGGATCCAGCCCTGACGTGGGTTCGTCCAGATACAGGATATCCATATTCTTTAAAAGCGCCCTGCAGAAATTCACCCGGTTCCGCATACCCTTTGACAGCTTTCCCACCACCGTCTTTCCGGCATTTTTCAGCTCCGTCTTTATCAGAAGTTCCTCAATCTTCTCGCGGGGCACCCGGTATATGTCCGCAAATAGCTTCAGATTATCCCGGACCGTCAGCCTCTCATACAGGCCGAAGCTGTCCATCATGATACCGGTCACCAGATGGTCTTTCTGCGATTTTACCGTTCCCGCTGCGGGCGTAAGCTGTCCTGTCAGTATGTTTACCAGTGTGGTCTTGCCCGCACCGGAAGGCCCCAGAAGGCCTATCACTTTTCCCTTTTCTATTTTCAATGAAACATGATCCAATACACAATTCTCTCCGAAAGAGTGGGAGAGATTTTCTGCTTCTATCAACATCTCCATACTGCTCCCTCCCGTTCCGCCGCTCATCATCCCACTGCTCTTCATTCCGCCGCTCCTCCATTATACAGCCTGTTTCTCTTTCATTACATTCGTTACAAAGCCGCCTTTCATTCTACGGCTCTACGGCACATGATCCCGGAGCGTATTTAAAAAACAAGATACTTACCGGAAATACAATCATTTATACCGTAATCCTATATACTATTTCCTTGTCAACAGAGTTTCCTTTTACGAATCTTTCGCGGAAAACTCCTTTCCCACCTGCTTCTCCTTCAAATGCTGCAGCCCTTCTTCCAACTGCTTATTATCCATCCTCTCCTTCAGCGTCGAGACCGCCGCACTTACGACAAAACATATGCCGAAGCTGACCAGACAGCAGATCCAGCACACAGGATCCTCCACGGGAAACCAGTTGAAGAGATATGCGAACACCCCTGTCAATACAATGACCGAAGCCACCATTCCGGCCGTTCTCTTCGCAATGGACATTCTCCGGATCACACGATCCGAAAAGAACAGGAACCGGATCACCGTGATACAGACAGAATTAAGCAGCATCTGCAGCACCGTATTGAAAGGTATTCCTTCACTTCCCAGCACAAACATGGAAGAATAATCCCTCGCCGCATCTCCCACCAAAAAGCAGAAAAGAGTGATTGCCAGCAATGCCACTCCGAAAGTGATCATGATCTGCGCCATATAATCCAGTAAATTCTTATTTTCTCTCATATAACAATCCCTGCCCCCATAAATTTCACCGTGTCCCCAGCAATACCTTGATGCCTTCCGCATACTGTCTTGACACCACCAGCTGTTCCCCGTTCATCAGAGTCATCAGCAGACGCCTGTCGATATAAGTCTTCACAGACTCCACATTTTTCAGATTTACAATACATGCCTTATTGATGCGGACAAACAGATACTGCTCCAGCTGCTGTTCCAGTTCATAGAGCTTATTACAGGACTCATACAGCTTTTCCGCCGTATAAATAAAGCACTTTCGGTCCACCGATTCTATATACAGGATCTTCTCCAGATCCAGCACTGTCATATTTCCTTCGTGTAAAACGGTTATCTGTCTGTCCATGATCCGGAGCGCTGCCACCAGCCTGGCAACCAAAGCATTGTGTTCCTTACACTTTATGATGACAACCGTATCCCCAAGATCCTCCTGAATTTCTACATTGATCTTCAACCCTTCACCCCCCGTCATATACTTTCCGTCCGCCCTCTCCGGCACATTTACATTCTACCAGACCTCCCGCCTTATGCAAGCGCCCCGGCTGCGTGTTGCCGCTTTTACCGCATGACCTGCCAGTGACATTGTCCCGTTGAAGCGTGCCCTTTAACCGAAAATGAGTGGTACGGGTGCACCGGAACCAAAAAGTGCCGCAAAATAACGAACTCAAAGTTATTTTGCGGCGCTTTTGTTGTGTTTATAAAAATCCATAACCTTTTAATTCAGCATCTGATAATACCGGGCCTGTGCATTCCAAAGCTTCGCATAGGTTCCGTCCTCCTCCGAGAGCAGTTCCTCATGGCTTCCCAGTTGTACCAGACATCCTTTGTCGAACACGGCGATCTTCTTACAGAACCGGCAGGAGGACAGGCGGTGGCTGATGTATACTGCTGTCTTCTCTCCCGCGATCTTGTCAAAATTTCTGTAGATCTCCGCTTCTGCCAGAGGATCCAGAGCAGCGGTGGGTTCATCCAGCAACACAAAGGGAGCTTCCCTGTAGATGGCTCTGGCAATGGCGATCTTCTGGGCCTCGCCTCCGCTGATCTCCACGCCGGAATCCACATAATCCTTATAAAGATAAGAGCGGATTCCCTCTCCTTCCCTTTTCAGCTTCTCGAGCCGATCACCAAAACCCACATCCGTCAGACAGCGTTCCACCCTGTCCGCTTCATACTCGGCTGATGATGCCACATTCTCCGCCAGCATCAGGGAAAACAGCCGGAAATCCTGGAACACCACGGAAAACAGCTTAACATACTCTTCCCGACGAAACTTCCGGATATCCACGCCGTTTACCAGGATCACACCCTCATCCGGATCATAGAGACGGCACAAAAGCTTGATCATAGTGGTCTTGCCCGAGCCGTTGCGACCTACAATGGCCAGCTTTTCCCCCACATTAAGTTTCAGGGAAAAGTTCCGCAGCGCATAATTTTCACTGCCCGGATACCGGAAGGAAACATTGCAGAACTCGATGGTATACTGTCCGTCGCTCCTCTTCTCCATGGGCAGGGAGCCTCTGTACATCTCATTGGACAGAGACAACAACTCCAATATGGTGACCTGCTTTCCGGCTGCCAGGGCAAGCTCCCGGAAGTCAAGGATCAGCGTCACGCCGCTCTCCAGCAGATTGGCCAGACATCCCGCGAACAGGACCACCGTTCCCACGGAAATTCCTCCGGTCAGTGCCAGCCATGCCACCAGAAAATAAGCCCCAACCATACTAAGACCATTCATGGCCCCTCTCGCCGCCCCCATTCCCATGCCTCCGATAACAGGTCTTTTCAGATAGTAATCCTTGTACTCCTTTGTCTGCTCCAGGTCGTATGTCCAATGCTTCATGATACCGTATGCATCATAAATTCTCACATCTTTCCCGTTTTGATACTGATATCCGGAAAGTGTCGCAAAAGGCCATACATAATTCAAAAGCCGCTTTTTCTCCTCCAGGGTAAAAACATGAAACATAAAATATTTTTCCATTTCCTGATAGTGAGTAAATATCTTCATACTCAGAAAGAGAAAAAATACCAGCACCATCATAATGCACGCCGACGGCAGTGTGTTTCCTCCTCCCAGATACCGAAATACTGACGCTCCTGCCGCCACTGCGCCGAACAGCCTTAACAGCCCCGTGATCATACTTTCCGCGTACCAGAAAGCGGTATATATCCCCGCCCCCCAGTTATTGTTCCGCCGGATCAGTTCCTGCATCTCCTTAAGGCGAGGGCTGTCAATCATGGAAAAATCCAACTCTGCCAGCTTCCCCTGCTGCATGCTGTCATGGCGCCTTGCGATCAGATCCCGGCGCACCTCAATAGAAGCCTTTAACACATTGGATACCGCTTTCAGCACTCCCAACAGAATGCATACCAGTACGGCAGTCTTCATCAGTCCTTCAAAATCCGTTCCCGATGTCAGACCGTTCACCACATAGGCGGACAGGATCAGGGCTCCGTATTCTGCCCCGGTCTGCAGCAGGCAGCAGATCACCTGACAGGGCAGATAGCCTTTATCCATATCCTTCATCATTCCAAGCGTTGCCCGGATATTACTAAGATTCTGTCTGAAAGATTTCTTTCTTAAAAGTTCCGATTCCTGCATCATGAAAAGGCCTCCTTCTCTCTGGCGGATTTCGCGTAATAACTGCTCTGTACCTGAAACATCTCCGCATACCTCTGTCCCCTGGCCATAAGCTCTTCGTGGCTTCCCTCCTCCACCACCTTTCCGCCCTCCAACAGAAGTATCCTGTCAGAGAACCGGGTGCTGGCCAGTCTGTGGGAAATAAACACCGCTGTCTTATTCTCGGAAAATTTCAGGTAACTGTCATAGATCTCACTCTCCGCAATGGGATCCAGCGCCGCCGTGGGTTCGTCCAGCACCAGTACCGGGGCATCCTTATACAGCGCTCTGGCGAGAAGAAACCGCTGTTCCTGCCCTCCGGACAGCTCCACGCCCTCTTCGTCAATGTCCTTGCCGTAATAAGAATCCGGGGTAATTCCCCTTTCCACAAATGATTCCTTCAGTCCCGCATCCTCCAACGCCTTCCACACCTTCTCCCGGTTCCATTCCGCCTGCAGAGAAACAGACTCACCTATGGTAAAAGGCGGCAGAAACTTTTCCTGAAATACCGCGGAAAAGAGTTTATATACCTCGGCTCTGGGAAACTCCCTCCTGTCGATTCCGTTCAAAAGGATACGCCCCTCCTGGGGCTCGTATATACCGCACAGAAGCTTTACAAAGGTAGTCTTTCCCGCGCCGTTTACCCCCACCAGGGCTACCTTCTCCCCTCCGCGGATGGTCAGATTGAAATGACGGAATATCTGCCCGAGGTCATTGTCATCACCGAAAACACCGCAATGTGCAGGATCAGAGTTCAGATGGAGCTTCGGCGTCTGTGCGGAATTCGATCTGGAAGACTTCGCAGGATTCGGGTCGGACTTCCGACCGGAAGTCAACTCAGGATTCGAGTCGGACTTCTGACCGGAAGTCTTTGCACAAGCAGAAGCGGAACCCAATGTGCAGTCCGGATCAGAATAGGAAAAGGATACATCCTGAAAGGTGATCTCTACAGGCAGCGCGAGTTCACTGATATGCCTCCCTGCCTGCTTTGCTCCCTTTTCTGTCTCTTTCTCCCCAGACCAATCCCCTGAAAATTCACTCTCCGACATCTCCTCCGGAAGTTCCAGATACGCCCTGTGAAAATTCAGACTGTTGCTGCCCTCACGCAGAATTCCCACATTCCTGATGATGCTCTCCACAAATCCCGAAAATCCTGCGACAGCGCCGAAGTACAACACGAAATCCCCGGCGCCGATGTTTCCCAGAAACACCTGCCGTATCAAATAAGCATAGGCACAGGCGTCCCTCAAAACAGTCAGCGCCCCATTGATCTGGACATACACGTTTTCAGACCGGCGCTTTCTCTTTTCCTGCCTTTTCATCTCCCCAAACACTTTGTCCAACAGACTGTCCAGCCATTCCTTCATCCCGAAGATCCTGATCTCCTTGGCTGCTTTTACATCTCCCATGGAATGACTCAGATAGCGTCTGCGCCTTCCCAGATCCGCATCCGCGTCACGAAACTGCTCCAGGCACCTGATCCTTGCAAAATTCAGAGCATACTGCACCAGTGACAACGCCAGCAGCAATACCAGCATGACAGGACTCAGGACTCCCAGCACTGTGCTGTAAAGCACAAAGCTCATGACATTTTTTATGATATCCAGCGTCCCATAAGTAATCTCATACAAACTGCTGCTATCTCCCATGGTGATCGTCTTCACCACCTTCTGATACAATTTGTTGATCTCCCCTCTTTCCGTGTCCCGATAAGAAATCCTCAGGCTCTTCAGGAAAAAGACGGAAAGGAGTTCCGTTCTTCTTTCATTGTAAATATGATACTTCCCCATTCTCACAGCCCAATAAAGCGCCTGGATAAGCACATATAACAGTCCCATTCCCCCCAGCTTTCGGATGATCTGCTCTCGCCCCGCCGGGTTCGTCACCAGCTCAATGGCGAACTTGGGCAGATAGATCCTGATATACGGCGCCACTGCGCCCACAAGGATCTCCGCCAATGGGATCCACAGGAATACAGGCATAGTCTTTTTGTAAAATCGAAAATAATATGCTATGTTCTGTAGTATGGAATAGTTCCTTTCACAGGAAGAAGCGGTTTCCTTTTCTGTGTTTACTGCTTTCATATAACTGTCTCCCCCACTCTATCTTAGTGATTGCAATTTTGCTGTTCCATTTGCAATCTCCGGTTATAGCATAACACATTTCCCTTGTTCCCATAAAAAAATGCACGAACGGTTCTATTCGTGCACGAGCGGCAAACGTATTCTCCCTCCATAACTGTTTGATAGCTTCTCGGAATCTCCCTTGCACCTGCCTTTGCGGCCGATTTTCCGTCAGTTGCACACAAATTTAGTCAACGTACGTTCCACGTCCAAGATACACTTTGTGTATCTGACATAAATTTGTGCACAACTTACAAAAAATCTTCTCGCAAAATCAGGCACAAAGAGATTCCGAGAGACTATTTTGTCTAAAAACATGGAACAAATTTCTTAAATAAAATATTTCGTAAATAAAAACAGAGTCACAAACCTGGTCGTAAATACAACTGCTCTGACAATCCAGTCAGCAAACCTTCCTATCCGCACTCCCATAAATCCAAATTAAGTTTCTCCTGTCTATCCGCGCGAAAACGGCAGCATGATCTCCGTCGCGAAAACATTTTCCTCATCCTGCCTGTCAATATAACCTTTATTGCGCTCCACAACCCTGTCCACGCGCATCAGGCCGAATCCGTGTGAGCGGCCGCCCTTACCGGACAGATACCGGACCCTGTTCCCGGCCGCGGCAACCTTCCCTCTCACCCTTCCTTCCGTGGAATTGATGATGTAAATATAGAGCTGTCCTTTTAAAATATCGATATATATGCGGATGAACCGCTTTGCCTCGTCCTCGATCTTCATGCAGGCTTCCATGGCATTATCCATCAGATTCCCGATCAGCAGAGAAAAGTCCACCTCCGGCACCGGAAGCTTCTCTGGTACGATAGCTTTGGCATCCACCTCTATATTCCTGGCTTTCGCCAGGGATATCTTACTGTTAAGCACCGCATCGATCATCACATTTCCGGTCTTGATCACGGTATCCACTGTGGTAAGGTCCGTATCCAGCTCTCCCAGATACTGTTCCAGCTTTTCAAGCTCTCCCATGGAAAGATATGCTTTCATGGTCTGGATATGATTATGATAATCATGCCGCCAGCCTCTGGTCCGGCGGTACATATTCTCTACTTCCTCACAATGCTTCTCCATAAGGTCACTCTGGTACTGACCGATACGTTTGTCCACCAAATGTATCAGATAATACCGGATAACCGGAACCGCCACGGCAAGTAAAACGCCTCCTCCGATCATATACCAAAACATGTCCATTCCCTCTGTGCATTTCGCACACGTTCCATTCCCCAAACCTGTGTTTTTCACTGAATGATCCCGGATGCACACGGCTCGGCCACTTAACGGAAAGCAACAGAACGTTCCTGATACAACTCACATCCTCTTACTGAACCTGCCTATAAAGGCCCTGTTTACCTCCCGGTAAAGCCGTCTGCTGACAGGGATACCTGTTCCGTCATCAAAGATCAGAGTATCCGGGGTGATGCGGTTCAGATTGGCCACATTACACAGGTAAGACCTGTGGCATTTCACAAATCCCTTATCCGCAAGCTCCGCTTCCAGCATTGACAGGCTGCTCTGCACGAAAAGCCTCTCTCCGCCCGTCAGCCCGAGTTTCGTATTATGCCCCGCGGCTTCACAGTAATCAATCTCTTCCACAGGCAGTTTTCTCATGCCGTCCAAAGTTTCCGCCATCAGATATTCTGTGACTTCATGCCGCTGAAGGACCTTATCCAGACAGGCGGACACTTTCTCCGCGGAAAGAGGCTTTACCAGATAATTCAGGGCTTCCACCTCATACCCCTCCTGCATATAATCTGTAATTCCCGTTGTAAAGACCACAGGAATCTTCGCATCCTTTTCCCGCAGCTTCCTCACCATCTCCATACCGTCCATACCGGGCATCTGGATATCCGCAAACACGGCATCACAGGGCATGTCCTCCCATTCAAAGAGAAAGCTCTCCGCATTGACATATGTCTTTACGCTGACCGGAACATTATTCTGTTTTCCCCATTCTTCGATATACTGTTCCAACAACTTACCATGAACAGCTTCATCCTCCACGATTGCCAGCTTCATCTTTCCAATGTCTCTTTCCAGATCACCCGCATTCTGATCTCATTTCACAGTAAAGATTACAGATACGTTCTCCCCGCGCTTCCACAGAGCCTATGATACTACACTTTCCCCAAAACAGCAACTTCATATTTCTGTTATATGTCCATTGTAATCCCTCTGCTTTTGTGGTATGCTTACCCTCAACAGGTAAGACAGAAATAAAGCAAAAGAGGTAATTATTATGTCAACGGATCAATTATTTTTAAGGGAACGGATGCTCCCTGCTCCCCGCAACGGGGGATTTCGAATGGAAGGTTACTGGGTATGGTGCGGTTCAGCCATAAAAGGGGAAGATGATCGCTATCATCTTTTTGCTTCCAGATGGCCCAAAACACTTCCCATGCATCCCGGCTGGATGTTCCAATGCGAGATCGTGCGGGCAGTCTCCCCGGATCCCTGCGGCCCTTATCAATTTGAGGAAGTAGTTCTTCCTGCCAGAGGGCCTGCATACTGGGATGGCTGCTCTACGCATAATCCCATTATTACCAAATGGGAAGATACTTATGTTCTCTATTATATGGGCACCACCTATCCTTTTGAACCGCCCGGGCCAAAGGAACCCCTTCCTCCGGAGGATATCCGGGTACAGACTGCCAGAAGTCATAAACGTATCGGAATGGCTGTTTCCAAAAGCATCTTTGGCCCCTGGGAGCGAAAGGATACTCCAATCCTGAATACCCGGCCTGCCTGCTTTGATAATTACCTGGTCTCCAATCCGGCTCCCTGCTATAACCCAGACGGCTCAGTGCTGCTTGTTTATAAATCCCGGGGATATAAACAGCCTCCATACACTGGACAGCTGCATACAGATATGATGTTTGGAGTCGCAAAGAGTCCTCATTTCAGCCGCCCCTTTCACTCTGTATCCCATGATCCTCTGTTTGCTGATCAAAAAGTCCATCTGGAAGATCCTTTTATCTGGAGAACTGCGGACGGCTATGAAATGATTGCAAAAGATATGAACGGGAATGTATGCGGAGAGCTTTTTGGCGGAATCCACGCTTCCTCCCCCAATGGCTCCGACTGGTTTTTGCACATGGGAGAACTGGCTTATTCCAGAAATATTCTGTGGGATGACGGGATTACGGAACAGATGGGAAGTCTGGAACGTCCTTTTCTGCTTTTTGAAGGGGGTGTTGCCACTCATGCCTTTTTCGCGACTTCTGACGGTCACAACAATTTTATGGACGCAACGGAAACATGGAACATGGTGATTCCACTAAAAGCCCCCAATGAATAGCCTGTACAGCTCGAAAAGCCTGCGGTTTTCCTCGCTTTGCGGCTGTCGCCGCATATGTCCGATGATGAAAACGGCTGCTGGTGAGCAAGCTCCCCACAGCCGTTCCCATCGCCGGACCTGCCCCAGCCCCCTGGAAGTCCAGCCTGGGAACCGGTTCGCTGATCTTACCCTCACAAAAATATAACTTTAATGGGAATGTCTCCTATGTCATAGAAGCAAAATCACATTCCTCGAAGGAATGCGCCATGTCAAGCCGCAAGCCCCCCAGCAGGATTGTGATAACGGCTTCAAAGAGGTTTCTAATCCCTTTCTTTGTATAAATACCTTCCTGATAATCGAACTGTAGATCCAGTCCTCCCGCCTCATTGCGGAACAGACTGAAGGTCAGATGATTCGACATATATCCCGCCATACTGAACCTCACACGGTAAGGAAAATCCGCCTGAAAGGAAAAATCACAAAACTGAAATACAAACTCGGAAATTGACTCTCTGACAATCTCTTCTTCGCACAAAGCCTCAAGGATACTGGTGTAACCGCATTCCCTGTGTGACGACGCTTCTCCCGCCGCTACCTTCACCTTCCGGCACAGCTCTGGAAAGGTATCCTCCGCATCCACCCGTACTCTGACCGGCACAAACAATGTATAACACCCCATGGTATCCGCCTGTTCCACTTCCCGGTTCATACACAGCATCAGAAACACGGCGTCCTTTTTGTTCGTGGCCTGAGCAAGATAAAATACATAAGCCGCCGCAAAAAGACAGGGAATTGAAATATTCTCTTTTTCCCCATATGCTTCCACACCACTCATTATCTCTTTCGGCACACTGACCCTGTAACTGCTGAACTTCTCCCCGTCCGCTTTCCTGTGGTGGACAGCCGTCTCAAATTCCGCATCCGCGAAATAGGACTTCCAAAACTCTTTTCCATCAGAAATCTCACCGGAAACGAGATCATCCTCTGCGTCATCTGTCGGCTCCGTAATATTTGTGGTATCAAATACGGATCGGACAATTCCTTTCCCTGTCAGTACATCCAATACTCTCTGCACAAACAGCCCCATACTGCAACTGTCCAGGATAATGTGATGAAACCGTGTATACAGAAGGACTCCGCCGTCGGATAGCGGAAACACATGCGCCCGATACAAATGGTATGCCGTGTCCATGGGAAGCCTGTCAGAAATGTCCATATATCCTTCCACCCAATCGGCCGAACACTCTTTCTCTATACTGCATTCGGAAATCTTTTCCTGACCATAAGAAAGCATACATCCGCCCTCTTCCCTGCACAGAGACGCTGCAAAAACATCCGCATTGTCCAGAACTGTATCTACCGCCTCCTTCACTGCCTCCGGCGTATGCTCCGGCAGATAGAGCTTTAAGGAAATTGTACTTCTCGCGCTGCCCGGACAGATCCGCTCCGCCATTACAATTTCTTTCTGAGATAAATTTAGTCTGCCCATTCGCTTTTCTGTTGTCATAATCTATGCTCCGTCGTCTTTTCTTCCCTTGCAGAATACTTGTCTGCACTGATGAACTCATTATATATGACAACATTTCCTGATTCTACCAACATGGTACGGTTTGTACTTTTTTCGACATATTTTGCAAATGTGGGAGGACGACTTTAGAAGTTCTTCTCACACTAACTCCCATCATACCACTGAGCCTGCGCCTCCCACATCTTCGCGTACTGTCCGGGCCG
>CAMWWF010000058.1 GCA_947177885.1 uncultured Lachnospiraceae bacterium | reverse complement strand
TGGTGTATTATGACAATGTGATGCAGAAACCGCTTTCCAAAGGAGTATACCGTTTCTGGAATTACTGTCATGTTGTTTCTTACTGTGTGCTTGACATGAAGCAGAAAGAAATGGACATTGTAGGACAGGAGATCCTGACCAGGGATAAGATCGGTATCCGGATGAATGTGGCCTGCATGTATAAGATACGGGATGCCGTGGAGTTCGTTTCCACGATCTCGGATCTGAAGGGACAGCTTTACCCCGCAGTACAGCTTGTGATCAGGGAGATCGTGGGAAATTATAAGCTGGATGAGATACTGGAGGCGAAGGAGCAGATCTCCGGAGAAATCTACGAGGCCCTTAAAGGGAAGGAAGAGATGTTCTGCGTCACCTTCCTCACCGCCGGGATCAAGGATATCATACTGCCCGGCGAGATCAGGGAGATCATGAATTCTGTCCTTGTGGCGGAAAAGACGGCGCAGGCAAATGTGATCTCCAGAAGGGAAGAGGTGGCCTCCACCAGATCCCTGCTCAACACGGCGAAGCTCATGGACGAGAACCGGACGCTCTATAAGCTGAAAGAGCTTGAGTACCTGGAGAGGATCTGTGACAGGGTGGGAGAGATATCCGTTAACGGGAATGTGGGAATCCTGGAGCAGTTGGGGAAAATGATGGGAACGGGACAGTCGCTGTGATCTTAAGCGGCTGTTTTGATTTTTCAAACTCAACTATACACACTTTTTCTCTTGGTTGAGCCGATTTCGTGCTTATGGGTAGCACCGTTGTAACGGATATTCCTGCGGACTGTCAGAAATTGTTGCTCAAGATTGATGTCCGGCCAGGTTAATTTCCCGATACAAGACAGAGGCAGGCATAACTATTTACGAGTTGGCAAAAAGCTATTATTTATCAGAAAAAAGCATACAGCGAATTATCAGACAGGCAAAATTATCAGGTGTGAGCTAACTTAGGTTGGCTAACATTTTTTTATAATAAACTTTGAGGTATATGTCTTTTAAGATATTTGATAGACTATAGTTCAGAAGGGAGGAGAATAAAATGTATGCATTTCATGTTGTAACGGATAGACCATTGAAAGTGGGGCAACAACTTATTTTTGATGAAGCACATCACAACGGAGTGTATCAAAGAGTTTGTGAGAAAATCAATATTGTTAAAGATATATACAGTAATCCTGCAAATTACAATGCAGAAACATTAGAACATCATACATCAGTTGCTATGCGGGAATTGGCATTGGAGGAAGTCAGAAAGACAAAGTATCCCGCGTACCCTTCGAGAATGAGCTGCCTATATGTATCAAGGACATTTGAGGAGGCTGATAACTGGGGTAAGTATTTTGCGAAAATAGGCCGCCCAACATATAGCATTGTTAAGCTGGATATAGATGGGAATTGTTTTTACGGTGATGCGACAAAATGTTTTGATGCACAGTTAAATGAACAGGAAAATATGCGGCTGTCGGATATTTATTGGAAAAATGAAAACAATGATGCGGATGATCCGCCAATAGTTGAAATGTTAGTTGATGGACATATCAAAGTAGTTGAAATGATAAAAGAGATACATGCAAATATTATATAATTTATCGAAGGAGATTGATTTATGGATTATAGCAGAAAAATATCTGAACGCTTATGGAATTTACCGGATAAAGGTGAACGGGAAAGTCGCCGGGAGCGGCAGATTTTCCATTCTTCTTGCAAAACACGGATGCAATGTCACGCATTTTGACATCTCGCAGCCTATGATAGACAAAGCAAAAGAACTGGCAGAAAGAGCAGGGGTTCTTGACAAAATATCCTTCGTGAAAGGAGCATTAGAGGATTTAAAGGATTTTGATGATAAATCCTTTGATATGGTTATTTCATTTGATGCGCCTGTTTCGTATACCTACCCCCGACAGGAGCAGATCATTGGGGAGCTGGTGCGCATATGCAAAAAGCGCATTGTCACGAGGTCCATAAGTGGCTGAATGAGGACCAGCTGGCGGGAGCCTTCCTTCAGAAGACGCCGCCACTGTTGGAACGGCGGATAGACTTTGAACAGATGAGCCTGTTTGCTTCAGAAAATTCTGATTAACATAAATATCCTGTTTCGGTATGCTGCCTGTCATGGGCGGCGGTTATTCAGTTTTCAGTGCAACAAATTTGAACTTATCGTTCTGCAATAACACATTCACCGTTTGAATAACTTAATCGTGTATGACTGATCTGAAATGTCTGTTTCTTCATTTGACTTAGGAGTGTGTGCATAAAAAATCCATGTGTAACAATAATGCAGTCGCTGTCCTTTTCAATTATCATTTCTATAAATTGTTTTGCACGATATGGTTTCTTTTATGCATTCTTTTTGTGAATCAATATTAAAAAGCCATTGTAAGCGTCCCTTCAACAGACCAATGTTTTCCGGCTCAACTCCTTTCAGAGGTTAGAAACCGATCACACGCCTCTTTCTACAGGCATATAAGCGTAACCGGAGCTGTGATCGAACGTTGTGGGGTTATAATTCTTTTATCGGTTTCATCTTGAATTTTTTGTATCTTTCTCCCCGGTTTATGCAACTCATTTCCTACGCAATAGTCAGCCTGGGAATGCATTTCAATCATATGTATGGAGATGAGAGAGATTCTGCAGCAGTGGGAGTTATTACACTCCCGGGGCAGCTACTGGTAACAGCAGCTGCCTTTCGGGTATCAATTCGCTTCATGGGGGACCATGTACTCGAACGCGATATCTCCCCTGACATATTCGTAGTCATCCAGTTTCACTTCATGGAAGCCGTATTTTTCATAAATATGAACGGCTGCCTTTAGTTTGCTGTTGGACAGGATGAACAGTTTCTTTGCGCCATGTCCGACAGCCCAGTCCATGGCAGCTTTGAAGACGGCGCTTCCCGCCCCTTTATGGGGAAGGTGTTTATTGGAACCCAGCTTGCATAATTCCCATGTACCGTCATGGTCCATTGGTTTGGACATGCATGTGGCCAGAACATTTTCGTTCTCCACGGCAAAATAGATCATTGCTCCGTTTTGCAGGCTTTCCTCAATATGCTCAAAAGTATGTAAATCTTCTTCCTCCAGAAAGCCGAAATGATCTACGATCCAGTCCGTATTGAATTGTATGAAGTCTTTTTTGTATTTCTCCTGATATGGAATTACGTTCATTTTTTGATCCCCTCCTTTTCCGATGTCATAGATTCCCGGAATCTCCAGACCACTTATCGGGCAAATTTTCGTATAGCGTTCCGGGCGATTCCCCTGCTGTTCCGGAAACCTTTTAACCTGCCATCACCGCAGTGCGGGTGTTGACGCACACCTTGGAGAAAGCATTATTCAAACACGCTTTAGTGCATCGTTGCGTTAATCTTGAAGTAAATCAGTGCTCGATGTTTGCGTCAGCGCAAGGCGGTGGAAGGAGACGGTGCGGTGGCATCGTCTGGAAATTTTAACAATACAATGGTGCGAAACAGCTTTGGCTGAGACTCGGCTCCGGATGAGAAATGCCCTCTGGCATGAGTGCTGGAAGTTCTTTTCGCACTATTCCCCCAGCCATTCCTGCCGTCTCTGCCAAAGCCCGGTATAATACGATTCCTCTTTGCCCGGCAGCAGGTAAGCGGCGCAGACGTACGCATATTCAAAAAAGCAGTAATTCTTTTTTGAAATACGGCTTTCCACTATATTTAAAATATTTTCCGCCCACTGCGCATAAGCCGTATCCTGGGAGGAAAGCCATGCGGCCAGTGTAAAGGCGGGGATGACGGGCCAGTCAAGCTGTCCCTTGCAGATCCGGTCAAGTTCATGGAGCGAAAGATGCGCCAAAATACATACTGCCGCGATCTGTACCCGGAGCAGCCATTCCTCGGCGGGAAGCTGATTGTCCTTCTGTTTCGGCGGGAAAACCATGACGCCGTACAGATCGTCCATCTCTGTTTTAGAGAGCTTATCCGCATACTCCTTTGCCGCCTCATACCATGCGGGCAGATAGAAATCCATGGAGGCCAGCGCTTCCACAAGGCTGCTGACATGATCGCAGGGCCTTTCCACAGCGGCAACAGGGGTGTTGATGTCGGGATAGTTCCATAAAAGGATTCCTTCCTCGTCCAGTGTTTCATCCAGGGGAGGATCCTGCGCCTTGCCGGAAGTCAGTTCGAAAGCGGAGGGCTCCCCGCAGATCTGTTCGATTCCCAGACGTACCGCGTTGATACTGCTTGCCGATTCCTGACAGGTGGTGGCACAGCGGACAACGCCCGAGGAAATGCCCTTTTCACGCATACTCCGCAGTGCATTGATGATGCTTTCCGAGCCTGTGTTAAGATAATCCACATTGGGTGTCATGGATTCGAATACAGCCATCCGGCAAAGCTCCTGGGCGCGCTCATTGTTCAGGTCAGCGGCGGCGCACAGGACAAGACGCTCTTTCTCATAGGGACTGGCATCTTCCATAAAGCAGCAGAAGATCCAGGAAGGTTCGGCCCAGCTGCAGTCATTGTAATTCCCGGCTTCCAGAACCTTATAATAGCATTCGCCTGCTTTCCGCCAACGCCTTTTCCGGAAATAATAGTCTCCCAGATCGTTGTAGAGAGCGGCATTGGACGGGTCTGACTCATATCCCAGAGCAAGGTACTTCTCGGCTTCTTCCTCTTTTTCCAGATCAAGGTAAGTCAGTCCCGCAAAGGTATACCTTGAGGCGGTGCCGCCACGCTCAAGGCCCTTTGTTATGATCTCCAGCGCCTTTTCCGGTTCTTTCTTATGGCGGTAAAGATTGCATTCCACAACGTATCTGTCGGTAGTATCCTGCCTGTCCTCGCACACGGAAATGCTGTCCAGTGTATTCTGGCACAATGCCCACAGCTGTTCCCGCAGGGATTCTTCATATCGGTCTATCGACAGCAAAATGCCGGCGATAAAACCGCAGACGGCCTGTTCGCCGGCTTTGGCCACAAGATCCCTGTCTCCAAGCCACGGGAATAAGAGTTCCGGGCTGTCTTCTTCCCCGCGCCACAGACTGACAGCATAGTACTGGAGCGCTTCATTCACATTTCCGGTGTTATATAAATGTTCCGCTTTTTGAATGATATCTGATTTCATGCTTTATCAGCTCCTTTCATTCCCGCGGGCAATGAGCCGTTCAGCCGTGCCTGCACGGGCAGCTGACCAATGCCGCGGGATCGATGGTATTGATTTTGGATAATGTTTCAGGCTTCCTGCTGCAGGCTGTTATGGAAGTCAATGGCCCATGCCAGATCGTAGAGATGGAACAGCCCGTCGTCCTCCGCCAGTCCCTGTTGTTCCAGCATGTTCATGCAGATCCGATAGGCGGTATCATTGATTCCCTGGGGAATGATATCGCCGTTTGTCAGGTAAATGTGGAACTGATAGACATCCTCGGTGTAGACATCTTTTGCCTCTTCCTGAATGGAGAAATATACGGTATTCTCTGTCTGGCCTTCCGGGTGCAGCAGACCCGTAAAGAAACCGTTCCACACTTCAAGACCCTGTGACTGCAGACCTCCGATCATAAAAGGCTTTAAGAGCTGGACGGCCTTATCGTTCAGATGATGCTGATGGATGCGCATCTGCTCTGCCATGGAATAAAAGCTGCCCACGGCCCTGTGCTCCATCCGGTCCAGAGCCAGTCTGTCCATATAGCGGTTCATGTGGGGGAAAAGTTGGCCGGTATCCTGATTTTCGATGCCCGGCACCAGCACGGCGGCGATCCCCAGTTCTCTGTCTATGTAACGGCTGGGATAACCCAGATCCGCCCGGGTCCGGCAATGTGGGCAGACGGGATGGAAGAAATCTTCCTCGTCCAGTACCTGTCTGCCCTCCGGCCACAGCAGTGTGTCGAAACAGTTGATCCTCTGTGCGGTGAAAACGTTGTTGCAGTGCTGACACTGGACATTAATGCTGCTTGATGCCCATGGATTTTTCATGGTGTGAAGTTGATTCAATGGGTGCACCTCCTTGATTTTATAGAGTTTCCTTAGAACTCCATCCGGTCAGGAATTGGACTTTGGAGTCGCATGGTTTGTGCCAGTGTAATGCAATGGTACGAAACTGGCGGTTCAAAAGTACGGTTTCTGACTGGATGGAGTACTGGCGTTTTGGTAAAGGAAAGATAAGAAATCCGTATGAAAATATTATAATATGAATGGTGGATGCCGTCAAATATGATTCCGGACGCCGTTTGTTGCGAAATACAGATGTATCGTGTATACTGTTTTAAGCGTGTTTGAAAAATCATTCATCCCACAAAGTGTGACGCATACCCCGGGAAAAACATTTTTCGGACATGCATCAGGCTGCAAAATCCATGGGAGAGTATTTTTATCAGAATTTCGGAGAGGATTTGCCATGAGAAACAGGAAATCTGTCAAAGTGTTATTGTTCGGTCTGGTGTTTTTATTGGCAGGATGCGGAAGCAAAGACGGGAAAGCGGTCCCGGGGGAACACGGGGAGCGATCGACGGGCGGAAGGCCCGGGACGGAAAGTATTCATTCGGAACCGGAAAATGTAACGCCCGGATCGGAAAGTACGGATTCGGGACCGGAAAGTACAAGGCCCGAATTGGATAATACGGATCCGGAACCGGAGAGTACAAGGCCCGGGTCGGGAAGTGCGAACTCGGAATCGGAAAGCGGAAAATCCGAATCAGAGAACATCAACCCTCAATCGATAAGCGGAAAGCCCGAACCGGAAGAATTGCTGGATGCGTTTCTTGCAGGTGAAATTCCCGCGCATTACAGTGACGGGACCAATACGTTTATGATGTCTGATCTGTCGTTCGATGAGGAAGATTATTTCCATTATTCCGTGGGGGAAAGAGTTGATTTGGACAATGACGGCGAGAGGGAACAGATTCTGAACGGCCCTTACGGAGGAATGTACTTCGATGCCAGAGACGGCAAAGTCTATGTATTAGCCGCGGGGGAGGGAACCTCAGGGGTTTTGTTTTATACATATTTCGAAAATGCTGTGTGGATCGTACACAGAGACACTTCACATATGGGAAGGCAGATGTACTGGCTGGAAAAGTATGACGGCAGCGGGAACATGACAGATGAATTTCAACTGAGTGCCGAATACTGGGATTCCCCTGTCGATCAGTATGATGAGAACAGTGATTTTACTTTCCGTGATGAAAAAATCACTATGACGGAATTTGAGGAATTGAGAGAAGAGATCTTAGGTTCTGCCAATGAAGGAGCCTTTTAGTTGTGAAAAGGTTTTGTATCGTATATACTGTCTCTGATGAAAAGCGCATGGCGAACGGTTGCCGGGACTCCGGTCAGGCGCTGGGTACGTATCCGAGAATCCGCGGAAATGAGGTTGCCGCATGAACGAGAGCGGGCCGAAAAGGCGGAGCTTGTATCGGTGGGTTTTGTGCCGGAGAGGATCCGGAAAGAGGGTTATATGTTTAAGGGAGAGAAAGGTTTGACAGGATAAAGGAAAGTTTTACCGGTATCCTATGTACAGAAAGAGGGAAACAGGGTAAAATATAAAGCAGAGCCGAGGCGGAACAGGCAGCGCTCTATCCGTTCGGAAACGGGTGTCGCGGACTGTGTGGTCCGTGCCGGTGTCAGGCACGATCTGTATGCGGACGGCAGAAACAGGCAGCAGGGACGGCGTAAGGGTCGGGAGGCTGTAACAATAATTCAGGAGGACATTATGGGCGTATTAACCGGTTTGGAACCGAAAAGTGTATTTACTTTTTTTGAGGAGATAACGAAGATTCCGCATGGTTCGGGAAATGTGGAGCAGATCAGCGATTATCTGGTGGATTTTGCGAAAGAGAGGAAGCTTTTCTGCATTCAGGATGAATGGAAGAATGTGATCATTGTCAAGGAGGCCACACCCGGCTATGAGAAGGAGCCTGCCGTTATTTTGCAGGGGCATATGGACATGGTGGCGGTGAAGAAGCCGGACTGTGATATCGATATGAAAACGGAGGGACTGCGGGTGGCGGTCAGCGGAGATGCCATTTATGCGGAGGGCACCAGCCTGGGCGGCGACGACGGCATTGCGGTGGCTTATTCCCTTGCGCTTCTGGATTCTCAGACCCTCAGACATCCCAGACTGGAGGTCATTATCACAGTGGACGAGGAGGTGGGCATGGATGGAGCCAGAGCCATCAATCTCTCCATGCTGACCGGAAACAGAATGGTAAATCTGGATTCCGAGGATGAGGGAATCTTTCTCACCAGCTGTGCAGGCGGCGCAAGGGTGAAGTGCAGACTTCCCCTTTCCGTGCGGAAAAGCGAAGGAACCGCTTTCAGAGTGACAGTGGGAGGTCTGCTGGGAGGTCATTCCGGAGGGGAGATCCACAAGGAGAGAGGAAATTCCAACTGCCTGTTTGGAAGGCTTTTGAAGGTGGTATCTGACCGGATCCCGGTTTGCCTCAGCGAGGTGAGAGGCGGACTGGCGGATAATGCCATTCCCCGTGAGACCACTGCACTTTTGGTAGTGGAGGAGAAGGATCGCGTTGTTTTCACGGAAGTTCTCGCGGACACGGAGAAGGAAATCAAAGAGGAGCTTGCCGTTAAGGATCCTGATTTCCATATTACAGTGGAAGCAGTTGGAGAGGATGGATATTTCTGTGTCAATGCGGCGGACACAAAGAGGGCGGCGGACTTTCTGGCGGCCATGCCGAATGGAGTGCAGTCCATGAGCGCCGATATACCGGGACTTGTGGAGACATCCCTGAATATGGGGATACTGGAATTCTGTGCGGAGAAGCGGCAGGATTTATCGGAGGAAGCGGCACCTGGAAATGCAGGGGAGGAGCGTGCTTTGTCGGAGGAAGCGGCGCCTGAAGGGGCGGATCAGATTTTACCTGAGGCATCCGCGTCTGAAAAAGCAGGGAAGGAATTGCTTCTGCTGGCAGAATTCTCCGTGCGCAGCAGTGTGGAAAGTGCAAAGCATGCGCTGATCGGTAAGCTGCATGCCATTACGGAGCTTGCAGGAGGAAGCAGCGAGGTGACCGGTGATTATCCCGGCTGGGCTTACAGAAAGGCTTCACCCCTGCGGGATAAAATGGTGGCTCTGTACGAAAAAATGTATGGAGTGACGCCCAAGGTGGAGGCCATTCATGCCGGTCTGGAATGCGGTATTCTGGGAAGCAAGATCAGGGATCTGGACTGTGTTTCCATAGGTCCTCAGATGACGGCGATCCACACCACAGAGGAGACTTTGAGCATCGCTTCCACCAGGCGCGTCTGGGAATATCTGACAGCGCTGCTGGAGGAAAAGGATGCGTAAATTCCTTTCGGGATGCACTATATGCCGCCGCAGGACAGGGTATTGGCAGAATGCATCCCACAAAGTGTGACGCACACCTCGGAGAAAGCATTTTTCAAACACACTCTAGGCGATTCCGAGAGACTATAATAAGGAAAAAGAGGAAACAGTATGGGCTTTAGCAGGGAAAAAATGAAACAGATCAGATGGCTGATGATTTTGGCGGCAGTGCTGATCCTTGGTATCATATACAGTGATCAGGTATTTGCCGGACTCGGTTTTGCATTTCAGATTGCCAAACCGTTTTTATACGGCGGCGTTATTGCGTTTGTGCTGAATCTGCCTATGAAGGCATTTGAGAATAAAATGATGAAAAGGTGGAACGGGAAAGCGGCATCCAGACTAAAACGTCCCCTTTGCATGGTATTGTCTGTTGTGTCGGTATTTCTGGTCATCACCATTGTCATCAGTACGGTGGTTCCACAGGTGACCGCTACAGCTGCGGAGGTCGGAAAGAAGATTCCGGCTTTTGTGGACAGGGTGACGGTCGAACTGGAGAAGCTGGCGGCAGATTATCCTGAGCTTGCCGAAAAAGTGGAAGAGCTGGAGAATGTAGAAATCAATTGGGATACGGTAGCGGATACCGTGTTTGATTTCCTGCGGAATGGCGCGGGAGACATGTTGACTTCTACAGTCAGCGTTGCCAGCGGCATCATTGGCGGAATTGTGAATATTGTGATCGCTTTCATCTTTGCACTGTATATTCTGTCGCAGAAGGAAAAGCTGGGAAACCAGTGCACCAGGATCATTTCCGCATATTTGCCGGAGAAAGTGGGAGACAAAGTTCTGGAAGTGTGTTTCCTGCTGCACAAGAATTTCAGCAATTTTATCACAGGACAGTGTCTGGAGGCGGTGATCCTGGGGACTCTGTTCGTTGTTTTCATGACTATTTTCCGCATGCCCTATGCGCTGATGATCGGTGTACTGATATCATTTACGGCATTGATCCCTATTGTGGGAGCTTTTATCGGCTGCATTGTGGGAGCATTCCTGATTCTCATCGATAATCCGTTGCTGGCAATGTGGTTCGTCATTATGTTTCTGGTCATTCAGCAGATTGAGGGTAACTTGATCTATCCGAAGGTAGTTGGTAATTCTGTAGGACTACCCTCGATCTGGGTGTTGATGGCGGTGAGTCTTGGAGGCAGTCTCTTTGGTGTATCGGGAATGCTGTTCTTTATTCCGCTTTTGTCCACTGTCTATGCACTGCTCCGTGAGGGCGTCAACCGCCGTAACGCGGAGAAAGGAAAGTATTTTCCGCCGTCAGGCGACAATGGCGGGAGAAATGACGGCAGCAATCCGGATCCGGGAAACAAAGGACAGAGAAACCATCCGGGAAACAATGGGAAAGGGAAAACATAGGGCGGCAAAGAGCAGGGGAACAGGCCGGGAAAATAGAATTCGTTTTATGCAGTACTCCTTACAAATTTTTCTTTTTTATAGCTGTGCCCAGAAAGATCCTTCTGTTGATTCCTTCTACCCGCCTTCTGCCATGATTTTCATAAATTGTCTTGAAATATGGCGACAAATGTGATAATTAATAAAATTGCGTGGACAATTAAGGTGTAATTTACTGTTTGTACAAAATTGTGCGAATTTAAAAAAATGCTTGCATTTATGCCTGAGGTGTAGTATACTTTTAACTGTTCACGGGGTGTGGCTCAGCTTGGTTAGAGCGCCGTCTTAGGGAGGCGGAGGTCGCGAGTTCGAATCCCGCCACTCCGATACATGAGGAAGTGTCAAAGCCTTGATTTTACAGGGGTTTCAGCACTTCCTTTTTTGTTGGGTGATCAAAAAGGTAATCAGATATAGTCTGAGCTTTTGGAAGAAATCTCCCTTTTTGGTGCCGGTGACATTGTGGTCGCATATGACTGTAAGATCATTCGGCATACGGTAAAAATAAAAGGGAAAAAAGTGGTGCCATGAATGAAACAGTGCACCGAAGGCTGATTATATAAGAACAGGAGAATTTATGGAGCAGACATCACGGAAAAAACATAATGGTGAACACACAAAAAAAAGCGATACCAATAGAATGAATGCCGGGAGGCAGAATTCCCGAAAGTCTGATGCCGGGAGGCAGAATTCCCAAAAGTCTGATGCCGGGAAGTCCGATGCCCGAAAATCCGACGCCAGGAAACCGGCCACCAAGT
>CAMWWF010000057.1 GCA_947177885.1 uncultured Lachnospiraceae bacterium | reverse complement strand
CCGTTGTATGCCATTTCAAAATCTTCGGGCATAAGGATCATATCACAGCCCGCACGCAATGCCTGGATAGCCGCATCAGCAGAATCATAATAATCGGACACCGCTTTCATATTCATGGCATCGGTGATGATAACTCCCTGAAAGCCCAGTTCATTTCTGAGGATATCGGTCACCACCGTCTCCGAAAAAGTGCAGGGATCATTGCCTCCCGTGAGCTCGGGGGCAGAGATGTGGCCGATCATGACCATGTCCGCTCCCGCATCGATCCCCGCCTGAAATACGATAAATTCCTCCGCCCGGAACTGCTCCGCGGTACGGCTGGTGGATGCCAGCCCGGTATGGGTATCCTGCGTGGAACCCCCGATCCCCGGGAAATGCTTCAGGCAGGTGGAGATCCCCTGTTCGGAAAGCCCCATCACAGCCATACTCACATAGTCGGCCACCGCTGTCGCATCCGCGCCGTAGGAGCGTGTCCCGATGGCGCTGTTTTCCACATTTGACAGATCCGCCACGGGGGCGAAATCCAGATTAAACCCGATCCTTGACAGATCGCCGCCAATCGTCTGTGCCGCCAGATAAGCGTTGGACGTATCTCCGCTCTCACCGATGGTCTTCGCATCATCCACCTTTGTCCCCACCCCGGCCTCCGCCAGACGTGCCACGCTTCCGCCCTCCTCGTCTATCGCCAGAAACAGGGGATACCTCATATACAGTTCCGTGTTATTCAGCATCTCGATGATCTGATCCTCAGACTGTATATTCTTTTTAAAATACACAAGTCCTCCTACCGGATACTGGGAAAGGGCCTCTCTCGTCCCGTCTCCGGCCTGCAGCGCCGTGGACACTCCCGTGATCGCTTCCGGAGTCACAATGAAAAGCCCCGCCACCTTGGCCTCCAGAGGCATCACCTCTATGCCCGCATTCACAATCTCATCCAGCTTCTGCTCCGGTGTCAGCTCCACGATTTCCGGTGGCGCAGGCTCCGGTGTCTGAATAACCTCCTCCGACGCCAGCATCTGATCCAGCGCCTCCTGACTTGCCTGTGCTTCCTGCTCGGCGTCCTGACGCCCGGCTGTCAGCTGATTGACCTCATACACGATTCCCGCTCCCACTGCCAGGATCAACAGGATGACCGTAATATATGCGATTATCTGATTGCGTATACGGCGTCTCCGCCGCGCTTCCCTTCTCTCATCTTTCGCCCGGTTGTTCTCTTCCATAACGCTCCCCCGTACACGATTCTTCAAAAACTAAGGAAATGGATCATAATCCATTTCCTTATTCTTATCTTTTGTATATCAGGAATCATTTGTAAATTGATCATTTCTCTTTTGTACAGCTATAGTATAACGTCATTAACCACTCACGTCAACACTTTTCGACAAAATACACATATTTCCATCACCGTCCGGCCGCTCACAGCGCAGTGGGGATCGGGCCCATGACGGATCAGATCCCTTCCTTGCGGAGGAGCTGCACCAGCTGACTGACCGGCATGCTTCCCAGATCGCCTTCCTCTCTCCTGCGGACGGAAACACTGCCCGTTTCCGCCTCTTTCCGACCGACTATGAGCATGTATGGTATCCTTTCCAGCCGTGCGGTTCTTATCTTGTAACCGATTTTCTCATCCCTTTTATCCGTTTCGCAGCGCACCCCTTCTCTTCTCAGGGCTGTCTCGATCTCTCCCGCATAATCGCTGAATTTATCCGATATCGGCAGGATCTTCACCTGCACCGGAGACAGCCACAGCGGAAATCTGCCGGCAAAATGTTCGATCAGGATCCCCATAAACCGCTCAATGGAACCAAATACCACCCTGTGTATCATAATGGGACGATACTTCTTTCCGTCCTTCCCGATATACTCCGCTTCAAAACGCTGAGGCAGCTGAAAGTCCAGCTGTATCGTCCCGCACTGCCAGGTTCTTCCTATGGAATCTTCCAGATGGAAATCGATCTTCGGACCGTAAAACGCCCCGTCCCCCTCATTGATCACATACGTCAGTCCCAGATCATCCAGGGCATTTTTCAGACCGTTTGTCGCCATTTCCCAGTCTTCATCCTCTCCGATGGAATTTTCCGGTCTCGTGGACAGCTCCACATGATATTGGAATCCAAACTCCGAATACACCTCGTCTATCAGCCGTGCAACTCCCTTTATCTCGTCCGCTATCTGGTCCGGTGTCATAAAGATATGGGCATCATCCTGTGTACAACAGCGGACGCGCATAAGCCCGTGCAAAGTACCTGATTTCTCGTTTCTGTGTATCAGTCCCAACTCGCTGACACGCATGGGGAGGTCGCGGTAAGAGCGGGGCTCCATCTTATACACAAGCATACCTCCCGGGCAGCTCATTGGTTTTATGGCAAAATCCGACCCATCGATCACAGTCGTATACATATTGTCCCTGTAATGCTCCCAGTGCCCGGATGTCTCCCAGAGCTGACGGTTCAGCATGATCGGCGTGGATATTTCCGCATACCCCTCCCGCAGATGCAATCGTCTCCAATAGTCGATCAGGAGATTCTTTAATACAAGTCCTCTCGGAAGGAAGAAGGGAAATCCCGGGCCCTCACCGAACAGCGCAAAAAGTCCCAGCTCCTTTCCCAATTTCCTGTGGTCCCTCTTTCCGGCCTCTTCCAGCCGGTCCAGATATTGTTCCAGCATATCTTCCTCCGGAAATGCTGTGCCGTAAATTCTGGTAAGCATTTTATTCTTCTCGCTGCCCCGCCAGTATGCCCCCGCAACGGACAACAGCTTAAATGCTTTGATCGCACTGGTGTACGCCACATGAGGGCCGGCGCACATCTCCAGATATTCCCCCTGTTGGTAAAAGCTGATCTCCTCCCCTTCCGGAAGTTCTTTCAGCATCTCGATCTTATAAGTCTCGTTTCGCTCTTCCAGCATCTGCAGCGCCTTTTCACGGTCTGCCATAAAGTGCCTCAGCTGCAGATTCTCTTTCACGATCTTTCTCATCTCCGCCTCGATTTCGGCAAAGTTCTCTTCCGAAAAGCGGAAGGAGAAATCAAAATCATAATAAAAGCCCTCCGCAACAGCCGGACCGATGGCACACCTGGTATCCGGATACAGTCTTTTGACCGCCTGCGCCAGGATATGCGCCGTCGTATGCCTGAATGCGCTCCTCCCCGGCTCTTCCCCGAATTCCGCCTCCCGAATGGAACCGTCTCTCATTTTGATCTTCATTTTACCTTTTCCTTTCTGTCATATATTTGACCGCCATAAGAAAACATTCCTTTGTAAGTGCACGCGTCCGGAGACGCTGCTTCCATAAGGATCAAAAAAAAGCACTCTCAGAGATACTTACAAATATCTCTAAGGGTGCTCATTGCACGGTTCCACCTTAATTTTTCACTTCGGATTCCAACAAATCCTAACCTTTAACGCAGATATACGGTAATGCTTACATCTACTTTCGGCATTACAGCTCAAGAATGGTTTTCACATACAACCCACATAAACATCTTCCACCAAATGATGCTCTCTCTGTCTGCGATCGATATGCTACTTGTTTCCGTCATCGCTTTTTCTTATGTCAATCTGATTCTCATCATATCACTCGCATTGTGAGGTGTCAAGGCTCATCTGTTGTTTTTTGCGCCGATATGCCTTTTTGTGTAACCGCTCAGACAGGCTATCCGAACGGATGCCTTTTGTTATTCCCTCACCCCTGCGCGGTTCACAGAGCACGCAGCTCCTTCTGCCGCGTCAGATCCGTGTGATCACAAAGATATCATAGATCGCCTTGATGGCGGTCTCGAAATCCTCATCGGCCACACCTATGATGATGTTCAGCTCGGAGGAGCCCTGGTCGATCATCTTTACGTTGATATTGGCATGTGCCAGCGCCGAAAAGATCCTGCCCGCAGTGCCCCTTGTGGACTTCATGCCCCGTCCCACCACGGCGATCAGCGCCAGGTCGGATTCGATCTCGATGGAATCGGGCTGCGCCAGCCTGTGAAGTCCCGCCACCACCTTCTGCTCCTTATGCATGAACTCGTCCTGATGCACGTACACCGTCATGGTATCGATACCGGAGGGGACATGCTCGAAGGAAATATTGTTCTCCTCAAAGGCCTGCAGGACCTTCCTGCCGAAACCGATCTCCGCGTTCATCATGGCCTTCTCTATATTGATGGAACAGAAGCCTCTCTTGCCTGCAATACCGGTGATAACATACTTGGACTTCTGGCAGGTGCTGCCCACGATCCACGTACCGTTGTCGTCGGGGGCATTGGTGTTGCGGATATTGATGGGGATCCCCTTCTGGCGCACAGGGAAGATGGCATCCTCGTGCAGCACGGTGGCCCCCATGTAGGAAAGCTCCCGCAATTCCCTGTACGTGATGACTTCGATGCCCTCAGGGTTATCGATGATCCTGGGATCCGCAATAAGGAATCCCGATACATCCGTCCAGTTCTCATACACATCCACCTTCGCCGCCTTAGCCACAATGGATCCGGTGACATCCGACCCCCCTCTGGAGAAAGTCTTCACCGTCCCGTCAGGCATTGCCCCATAGAACCCGGGTACAACAGCTTTATCACAGTGGGAAAGCCTTTCGGAAAGCACCCTGTCGGTCCGGTCCGCGTCAAAGCTGCCATCCTCCTCAAAGAAGATGGCGGAAGCGGCATCGATGAACTCATATCCCAGATAGGCCGCCATAATGATGCCGTTCAGATACTCGCCCCTGGAAGCAGCGTAATCTTTTCCTGCTTTTTGCTTAAATTTCTCCTGGATGGTCTGAAACTCGTCATCCAGGCTCAGCTCCAGTTTTAAGCCTTCAATGATCTCCCTGTATCTGTCCGCAATGGCCGCCAGCGCCTTCTTAAAATCCTTTCCGCTCTCCGCCAGTTCATAACACGCATACAGCATATCCGTCACCTTGGTATCGTCCGGAAAACGCTTGCCGGGCGCGGATGGCACCACAAATCTCCTGCTCTTGTCCGCACGGATGATATCTCCCGCCTTTTGAAACTGCTCCGCACTTGCCAGAGAGCTTCCTCCAAACTTTACAACCTTAGACATTTTTCCTCTTCTCCTCAATTCATTTGCCTTTTACGGCAATTCTTTCTTCACTGCTTTACTCAGGAACTTTTGCAAAGTTATTTCAAGACAATTCCCTGCGCAGGTGAATTGTTCTATGCCAGCCGGATCCTTCCCAGCACCTTGTCACCCAGCGCCTCATACTTTTCATGGAAGTCCTTTTCCTTCATGGCATAGGTGAAGCAGCCGAAATCCGCATCATGTCCCGGCGCCTCAAACGCCCTGCCGGGAAATGCCGCTTCCACCTCCGCCCGCGCCGAAGCTTTCGCTCTCACAAACCAGGACTGCTCCGTCTCGGACACATCCGCCAGCTTCGCGCTCTCCGCCTTCCAGTAACAGGGGATCGTCCTGCCCTGATTTACGGCACATTCAATGACATCCGACACCACCGCGCTGGCGGTGGGAAGCTTTCCCGCGCCCCGTCCGTAGTACATGGAATCTCCCAGCATATTGCCGGTGACAAAGATCGCGTTGAACACATCGTTTACCATGGCAAGGGGATGTGTGACGCTGATCAGGAAGGGCGCCACCATGGCAAGCACGCTCCCGTCCTCCGTCAGCTTACTGGTGGCAAGGAGCTTGATGGTCATTCCCGCCGCCTTCGCGTGATCGAAATCGGCAGTGGTGATCTTTGTGATGCCCTCGGTATAAATATCCCCGGAATCCACATTATGTCCCGTCATCAGGGATGAGAGGATCGCCAGCTTACGGCAGGCGTCATGTCCCTCCACATCGGCCTCCGGATCCCGCTCCGCATAGCCCAGCTCCTGAGCCTGTTTCAGAACGGTCTCAAAGTCCGCTCCCTCGCTGCCCATCTTAGTCAATATATAATTGGTGGTCCCGTTTACGATACCCAGGATCGCCACTATCTTCTCCGCCGTCAGGGAACTGTTGATGGGACGGATGATGGGGATACCGCCTCCCACGCTGGCCTCGAACATATAGCTGCAGCCATGCTCCCCGGCAATGGCAAGAAGCTCCGGGCCATGCTTTGCCACCAGCTCCTTATTGGAGGTACACACGCTCTTTCCCGCCTCCAGAGCCTGTTTTGTGAACTGATACGCCGGGCCTGTACCGCCCATGACCTCGCAGACAATGCTGATCTCAGGATCCTCCAGAATCAGGTTGAAATCATGCACCACCCGGTCTCCGTAAGGATCGCCCGGAAAATCCCTCAGGTCGAGGATATACTTTACATGCATTTCCTCACCCGCGCTCCTGCTCACCTGCTCATTATTGCTCTCGATCACCTCCACAACACCGCTTCCCACAGTGCCGTATCCCAGAACTGCAACCTTTATCATGGTTCCTTACCTCCCGCTCTGCCGCCTCTGACGGCACATATTTTACACAATTTGCAGACTTCCCGGCATCCCGTCCGGTGGCGGGACGGATTTCGAAGTCCTTCTCACACTATTCCTTGGCCAGTATCTTCACATGGCGGACACCTCTCTGCTCTTCCAGCCGCATCACCATGCTGGAAATGTCCCCCGTCGTCTGTAAGATCTGAATGCTCAGACTCAGTGAAGCGATCCCGTTTATGGGAATACTCTGATGGATAGTCAGGATATTTGCGCGGTATTCCGCAATGATCTTCAACACATCCGACAGCAGTCCCGGTTCATCATCCATCTGAAAAGTCAGAGTGATGGTGGTTCCCTGGGCGTTATCATGAAACTGAAAGATATCGTCCTTGTACTTATAAAAAGAACTGCGGCTGATGCCGACAGCATCAACCGCTTCCTGAACAGTCAGAACCTTTTCCGACTCCAAAAGCCTCTTTGCCTCGACGACTTTCAGCAACACCTCCGGTACCGCTTTCTGTCTTACCACGAAATACTTTGCTGTTTCTTCCATAATTCCTTCTTAACTCCCCTGCGGACCCGTCCGCATTGGGACCTGTCCGCATTGTACCCGCCCGCGCGGGCACTGAATCAGGATCGTGAAATGTTTTCACATGATTCCGCCGCACAGGCGGCACAAATGATCTGTGAACTGACTGATCGGCAGTGTTATTGTGTTAAATGTACAAACTGTTCCGACTTTTCCGTCAATGTTTTTGTCACACAGACACTTGTTTGTCACCGAAAGATATTCTAGCACAAGTTTTTGCGAAGCACAAGAGTTTTTTATGCAACCATTCTGTTTTTACCTGATTTTTTGCCTATATAAAGCTTCTTATCCGCTGTATCCACCCACTCGTCAAGGGACATTCCTTCTTCATATTTTGCCACGCCGATGGTGATCGTCAGATGAAGATCCTGCTGTTCGTAGAGAAAGTGATGCTGCTCCACCTCTCTCCGTATGCTTTCCAGCAGACGGTAATCCGGTTTTCCGTCCGCAGTGCATTTCCCTTCCACCAGGAACTCCTCTCCGCCCCAGCGGCAGGTCTTAAAGCTTCCGCTGTATCTGGAAATGATCCCGGCAATCGTCCGCAGAACGAAGTCACCGCAGTTATGTCCGTACACATCATTCACCTTCTTGAAATCGTCTATATCCATGATGGCTACCCACTGCTCCGACAAACGTTTTCCCTCATGCTCTTCTTTCAGATAGTCCAGCAGCTTGCGCCGGTTCGCAAGTCCCGTCAGCTTGTCGTAATTTGCCTGCTGGGACAGCTCCACCTCATAGAACAGCGCACTGTGAGCAAGCATACGGAAAAATAACGTACAAAATACCAGCACCACCAGCGCGTTGATCACCTGCCCCGCGTCCATGATCCGCTCGTCTATCTCATAAAACGGCGGCTGTGAACGCGTCAGGGCAAAACTGATGAAATAGAGGACACAGCATCCTATGCTCAAAACCATTCCCTGGATATGTGTATTCCCCAGACGTACAGAGAAATAATCCGCATAATACACTATGGCTATACTGCCGATAAAGTAGAGCTGGAAGCCGCAGTCCCATCCCAGGCACAGCACGGCAAGAAACATATGTATCATGATCTCAAAGTAAGTGGTCAGGATATAGGATGTCATTTTACCGGCTTTCAGCACAAGAAAATCTGCCGCGTAGAGCACAATACTGCCCACATTTACATAGATCATCACTTTTACATCCAATACGGCAAAGAACAAAAACAGGCATGTGTGTACCGTCAGTAGAAAACCATTCATGACATATATGGATCTCATGGCAATAGGCTGCCCTTTCTCCCGCTTCATTTCTGCGCCTCCTGAGTAATCATTTTCCGGAACCGGACAGATCCACCCGAAAAAAAGATGAATGCCCGCATATGACAGCATGCTCTCCGGTGCATGCACACCATATTTATGAAACATACCCTGAACCTTCGGAGCCTTTACGACATGGCACTTACCGGCATATCAGGAACACGGCTGACAGATGCATACTATAGAAGCTTTCGAACCGCTGCTGATCCGAAAGCTTCTATGTATACGTCTGTCAGCCTTAGAGCCGGATACCTCCGCGGCAGGCCGCACGGCTCATTGTCTGCGGGAACAGATCGTCTGCGCGAGAATCAGATCAGAGGATACTTGTCGGTCAATGTCTGAACAATGGCACGGGCCTCGGGAATCCTGCTCTCGCCCTCTTTGATCACCATGGCGACAGCCTCTGCGATCCTGTCCATATCCTCCGTGTTCATGCCTCTGGAAGTGACCGCAGGCGTACCCAGACGAATACCGCTGGTCACAAAAGGAGACTGGGGATCGTTGGGAATGGTATTCTTGTTGCAGGTAATGTGAGCCGCATCCAGCAGCTTCTCCACCGCCTTGCCGGTGAGACCGTAATTCGTCAGATCCACCAGCATCAGATGGTTGTCAGTTCCACCGGAAACGATCCTGATATCTCTTGCAAGCAGCCCCTTGCACAGCGCCTGCGCGTTGTCAATGATATTCTGCTGATATACCTTAAAATCATCGCTTAAAGCCTCTCTGAAGCAGACTGCCTTGGCCGCGATCACATGCATCAGAGGACCGCCCTGAATGCCGGGGAAAATGGCCTTATTAAAGTTATATTTCTCATTTACCGCATTGCTTGAAAGGATCATGCCGCCGCGGGGACCGCGCAGGGTCTTGTGGGTGGTGGTGGTGGTGACATCCGCATAGGGAATGGGACTGGGATGAAGTCCTGCCGCAACCAGACCCGCAATGTGAGCCATGTCCACCATGAGCACGGCGCCAACCTCGTCCGCAACCTCACGGAATTTCCTGAAATCTATGGTGCGGGCGTAAGCGGAAGCTCCCGCGATGATCATCCTGGGCTTCGCCTCCAGCGCGATCTCCCGCAGCTTATCGTAATCGATGAAGCCGTCGTCATTTACCCCGTAAGGGACAATTTGGAAATATTTCCCGGACATATTTACCGGGCTTCCGTGTGTCAGATGTCCGCCGTGATCCAGATTCATGCCCATGATGGTATCGCCGGGCTTGCAGACCGCAAACTGTACCGCCATGTTGGCCTGTGCTCCGGAGTGAGGCTGTACGTTCGCATATTCGCAGCCGAACAGCTCCTTTGCCCTCTCTCTCGCCAGATCCTCCACCACATCCACACAGTCACAGCCGCCGTAATATCTCTTTCCGGGATAGCCTTCCGCGTATTTATTGGTCAGAGGGCTTCCCATTGCCGCCATGACAGCCCTGCTCACCCAGTTTTCCGAAGCGATCAGCTCGATATGGCTGTTCTGTCTCTCCTGCTCGTCAACGATGGCCTGAGCGATCTCAGGATCCACATTTCTTACTTCCTCTAAAGAATACATTCCAAACCTCCTGATTTCATTATTTCATTGTCCAGTCTTCCGGAAGCTTCCTGTGCCCTCTGCTTTCACCGGCATATGTTCCGCATCCGGCCGTGCGCCGCCGGCGGGAGCCTCACGCGGCTTCGGGCACAAAATGATTCCGGGAGTCTGTCTCCTGCTGCAGAAATTGATTCCGCTCCCGCGCTTCCTTACCTGATGAAGAAGGAATATCTCTGTCCCGAAGCTGCTGCGATTTCTGCAATATCAATAAAATGATAGCATAGAATCCGCAAAATGCAAAGGATTTTGTTTACGAATGCTTCCTATACTGATACAATATCAGTGAATATCAGTAAGGAACTGTTAAGCGAAAGATGAGGCCGACTATGTATCATATTATAATCAATCCCAACTCCCGCTCCGGCAGGGGACTCAGAATATGGAAAGAAATTGTGGAACCGAAGCTTCACGGAGAGGGCATCGCCTACCGAAATTATTTTTCGGAAAGACCCGGCGACGTGGCAAGACTTGCAGGGGAGATTACTTCCGCCGTGGCGGGGAAAGCGCTCAGCCTGATCATCCTGGGCGGTGACGGCACCCTTAACGAGGCACTGTCGGGCATAAAGGATACCTCCCTTGTCACCCTGGGATACATTCCCACCGGCTCCAGCAATGATCTGGCAAGGGATCTGCACATCCCGAAAGATCCGCTGGAAGCCCTGGAGCTCATCCTGCATAAGGGCAGCGTACACACCATGGACCTGGGTGCCGTCACTTACCCCGACGGCGAGACCAGACCCTTTATCGTCAGCTGCGGTATCGGCTTTGACGCGGCAGTATGCGAGGAAGCGCTGCACTCCCCGCTGAAGAATGTCTTCAACCGGATGGGACTGGGCAAGCTGACTTATCTGGGTATTGCCCTGAGGCAGCTGTTCGGCGCGAAGGCTGTTTCGGGCAGGCTCATCCTTGACAACGGAATCTCTGTGAACATGAATACACTGCTCTTTGTGGCTTTTATGCTCCACCGCTATGAGGGCGGCGGCTTCATGTTTTGTCCCGATGCCGATGCCGCTGACGGTATTTTGGATCTCTGTGCCGTGGGAGACCTGCCGAAGCTTCTGATCCTTTTCGCGCTGCCCACCGCCTTCAAGGGAAAACATTACCGCTATAAGGGGATCAATCCCTACCGGGCAAAGACCGTGACCATAGAGACCTCCGCGCCGCTCTGGGTGCACACGGACGGGGAAGTCTCAAGGAGAAGCGACCGGCTCACCGTGACCTGTCTGCAGAGAGCTGTCAGAATGTTGTACTGACTTCCGGTGCGTGTTTGAAAAAGCTTTGCCCGGGGTGTGCGTCACACTTTGCGGGATACAATGCTTAAGCATATGGTTAAAAAATCTTTAGGAAAGCTTAAGAAAAAAGGTATTGCATTTTTATTTATTCGGGCTATACTACATAATTGTATATACTACTTTTTATGAGATATTACGAGCCGTCCGGGAAAATTCAGACTTTCCGCGGGAAGTGGCTCATGCCTGAAAGGATGAAAACGAAAATGAAAACGCTTGTAAGCCTGTACCGGAAATACGGGCACGCTGTTCCCTTGTTGATCTACGGCACTGTCTATCTGAGCTGGTTCACCTGGCTGGAACGGACGAACACGAAGAACTACCGTATCATCCACCTGGCATTGGATGATGATATCCCCTTCTGCGAGGTGTTCATCGTCCCTTACCTGTTATGGTTCGTCTA
>CAMWWF010000056.1 GCA_947177885.1 uncultured Lachnospiraceae bacterium | reverse complement strand
TCCGCAGCCTGCCAGCCCGATGCAGCTATCCCCATAGGACTCATACCCCCAGCGCTTGTCCCATTGGAGGAACAGTGGAAATTCCTGCTCTTTTTCGGATGCAGTAATTTCCACTTTCATTCCACTCTGATCAGGATACCCGGAAACAAAATCCGCCATTTCCGGATTATTTGCCAATGCTGCAAGCAGCTCCTTCGGATACTGGGAATGATTTTGATAAATCCCTTCTATCAAGGAGCTGGTCTGCCCCAGCTCACCCAGCCGCTGCAGGACTTCCGCTTCCGTGCGTTCTATAGGCTTGCCAACTTCCCATGTTTCAAGACTGTCAACATAATCTACATCATTCAATTTATCTGGCGACTGCACATCTGCGCTTGTCTGTGCCATCCCATATTGCTGTATCTCCAGCCGCTCTAATTTCATCTGCATTTCTTCCAGACGGACATAGATATTTCTGATACAGAACACAATCACGAGCAAAACTAACACTCTGACTAATAGCGAAATCCACCGCATCAGTTGCTTTTTTCTTCTGCTCTCTATCTGCCGCCTATTCATACCGACATTTCTGCCACCTGCTACCATCTATGTTCCTCTCAATCGTATCTAATCATCCCCGATTCCTGTGTTGTCTGCTATTTTCCCTTTCTTTAACCGCAGCACAACATCCGCCTGCTCCGCCAGTTCCCTGCTGTGGGTAACTACCACCACGCATTTTTCCTGCTCATGAGCCAGCTTCTGAAAAATGGATATAATCTCATTCGCCGTATCCTCGTCCAAATTTCCTGTCGGTTCATCAGCTAACAGAATAGGCGCCTTACTCGCCAATGCCCTTGCAATGGCTACCCTCTGCTGCTGACCTCCGGACAGCTGCATCACATTTCTTTTCCGCTGTGCTTCATCAATGCCCATCTGTGCCAGCAATTCCTCCGCATCGGCTTTCCCGCCAAGTTTTACATTCTCAACGGGCGTAAGGTAATCAATCAGATTATAGTTCTGGAAAATCAGCGAAACATTGTTCTTTCTGTGCAGATTCAGGCTGCTCTTTTGAATCTCCTTGCCTGAAACGGTTATTTTTCCCTCAACAGGAATATCCAGCCCTGCCAAGAGTGACAGCAACGTGGTTTTTCCACCACCACTTGCCCCCAATATTGCATACAGCTTTCCCTTTTCAAACTGATAAGATATTTTGTCTAAAACTATCTTATCCTTTTGAGATTTATAAAAGTAAGTAACATCTTTTAATTCCAGCATATTATCCACTCTCCAATCTTTTTCACTCAGCTCATCCTGCTCAAAATCTCCTGCGGTTTCTTCACTGCCACAGACACACATGAAAAAAGAACAGCCGCCACAATGATTCCCAAAACGGAACAGACTGACAGCAGGATCACTTCTCCTGTCACAGCTACCTGCACCCCAACAACTTCCGTATCGTCTTCCAGATACAATTTTACGCCCTGTTCTGCATTTTTTTCTGTTTCCTGCTGTTCCAGTTCGTATCCTACCAGATAGTCTGCAACGTTCTCGGAAATAGCAGGCGCACAAAATGTGGCAAGCAGAAATGCGATGCTTCCGACCAGCACCCCTTCCAGAAGCATCTGCATGACAATCATGCTCTTTCTTTTCCCCATTGCCAAAAATACACCAATCTCATGTACCCTGCTCCCCAGCCAAAACAGGCAGACCAAAAAAAGTATCACAACACTGGAACATATAACCAGCACCAGAATGATTGTACTCATCGTTTCCAAATCCCCAAAATTTGATGCCACTGTATCACTCATTCCGGTATTGTCCAGAAAATCATAACGGTTCCACAATGGCTACCTGGTCCGTCAGCTTCAGGATATGTTTTACGATCTTGCCCTCCGGGTATTTCAGGCGGAACCAGAGCTTGCGGAAAGCCACATCCAGATAATACCTGGCAGGCTGCCCCTCATCCTGGATCGTCCGCATATACCTTCTGGGATCGAACCCTTCCACCCTGTTCAGCTTCTGTATCTCTGATACTTCCTCATACATGGATCCCATATTCATTGTCATTTCGCTCATTTGTTTCTCTCCTTTCTTGTGGGGAGGGGATCTGTAAGATAAATATCCGCCTCCCGTGTTTTCCTTGAATTTTTATGATGCTTTTTTCAGTGAGAATGTGAACTGGCCGTCGCCGCCTTCCACAAACTCCATATTTCCCGGCAGGCAGGTTTCTTTCACCATCTCCTCCGGCATCCTGTCCTTTTCTGTTTCCCTGACACGTTCTGCAGTTTCTTCCATTCCGGGGCGCTGTGAAAATCTCCAGCGGTTCAGATGATAGAACGGCGTATACCACACATCATTATCCGGATGGAGCATGGGCTTTGCCAGCGTGTCCCCGACAATGACAACCGCAGGGCATCCCAGAAGAGAAAGCTGGATGTAACACATCATGGCCGCTGCATGGTCAATGTCCTGGGCCACAAACAATACCTGCTTCTGATAGTTGATCCCGTACTGTTTCGCTGCATTGGCAAATGCGATCAGCATGGCGCCTGCACCGCAGGCCGAATCGTTCACGCTGATATAGCCCTTCCGATCCAGTTCCTCTTTTGCATTATTTCCGGCAAACGGTATCTCCGCCATAAACCTGCTGATGTCATAGGGGGTAAAAAACTGCCCCTTCTGTTCCTGCTGAAGTTCCAGGTCATGGTAGAGACTCCCCAGAAAGTCCTGTTCCGGATTGTCTTCCAGCGCCAGCGTAACGAGCGCCATCATCTCCGGAAAAACTTTCTGTTCCTCCGTTGTATATCTGCCAATGACCGAAAGGTACTGTTTTTCCCTTTCTTCCCGCTCCGGCACCGGAAACACGTTTGCCAGGGCCGCCGCAGTCAGATACAGGAAATCATTCCATATCTGCCATCTGGAATACCGGCTGGCATGCCGGTTGATGAGACTGCAGAATTCCTTTTGATAATCTCTTTTCTTCATGTACATAACCTCTTTCGCATCTGCCACATACAGGCGGAAGCTGTTTACAGATTCATTACCATCTGCCGGTATCCGCCTTCCTCCGGCAGGGCTTTCTCTTTTTCCACCAGTTTGTTGTATTCCTGTATGACACGCTCTCCCAGACGGGTATTGCGCCGGTCACATTCCGTATTATGGATCGCCATGGCTACCGCCCTTTTATCTCCTACAATCAGTACCTGAGCCTTTGCCCTGGTAACGGCTGTATAGAAGATATTCCTTTTGAGCATGCCATAAAAGGCTGTGATCCACGGAAGGATTACGACCGGGTACTCGCTCCCCTGGCTCTTGTGGACTGTGGTCGCATAGGCATGCGCCACCATATCCATCTCATCGCAGGTGTAGTCCACGCTCCGCCCGTCTGAGAAGGTAAGCTTTGCCTTCCTGGTTCCTTCCTCATCCTCATAGATTTTTGTCACATAGCCGATATCGCCGTTGCTGACCTGTTCCCTGTTTTTGTTATGGATGATACGGTCCCCGGTGCGGAAGGTATGCCCTCCGGACTGGATCTCCAGGCTGCCGCTCCCTTTCCGGCTGCAGATTCCCCACAGCCGTTCATTCAGGGAATTGACGCTGGCATCCCCTTTCCTGCGGTACGGGGACAGTACCTGGACCTGCTCCATCCCATAACGGTCTGCACAGGTGCGGTACAGCTCCACCACAAGGTCTCCCGCAGTCTTCGCATCCTTTGCCGGGATAAAGGTAAAGCCTTCCCCGTAGTCCAGGGAAGTATTGTTCTCCTGCATCCGGTGTGCATTAGTGATGATCCTGCTGTCCTCTCCCTGGCGGAATACCGTGTCAAGGACTGTCACCGGGATCACGCCGCACTGCACCAGCTCCCGGAACACGTTGCCGGGGCTCACGCTGGGCAGCTGGTCGATGTCTCCGACCAGGATCAGACGGCTCCCTTTCCGGATGTGGCAGAAAAACTCATAGGACAGGCGCATATCGGACATGGTAAATTCATCCGCTATGATAAAGCCCGCCTCCAGCATGCTTTCCATTTCCGCGCTGTCTTCATCACAGGTAAGCCCAAGGGCACTGTGCATGGTCATGGCCTCTGTGTGCCCTGTGCTCTCCGCCATCCTCCGGCTTGCCCTTCCCGTAGGCGCTGTCAGAAGGATGTCCGTCCCTCCCAGCTTCTTATGGATATGGAGCATTACCTTCTGTACAGTGGTCTTTCCTGTCCCCGGCCCTCCGGTGACAATGGATACCAGATGGGTAAATGCCTTCCGCACCGCATCCTCCTGTCTGGAAGACAAAGTGAGGGAAAGCTCCCGCTGGGCCTCCTTCAGAAGGATATCCAGTCCTGCCGGCACCGCACATTCCTGTGCTAAAAGGCCTGCAACCGCCCTGGCAGCACCACACTCATACCCATACTGCTTTGCCGGGTACAGCGCCCCTTCCGTATAGTAGAGGTGTTTTTCCTTCACCAGCTGGTAGAGCCTCTGATAGACCTCCAGCTCCGTCACAGCTTCTTCCCTGCAGCCGGTATTCAGCTGCTTATATACGTTCTTCTGAAATACCTGCTTTTCCTGATAAAGGTTTCCCAGCTGCAGCTCCTGTTCCATGCAGTAATCAATGCAGCCGTCAATCCTCATGGGATCATTCAGGCGGCATCCTGTAGCCCTGGCGATCCTGTCAACGGTCAGGAATCCGAATCCGCTGACGGAGCAGAGGGCAAAGGGCTGGTTCTTTACTGTCTCCAGGGATGCATTTCCAAAGCATTCATAAATCTTCTGTATCTTTTTGGGGGTAACATCAAAAGGCGCCAGATATGCCGTAAGGTCACGGACTGTCCGGCTTTCCTGATAGGAGTCCATGATGGCATCCAGCTTTTTCTGCGTGATCCCCCGGATCTCCAGAAGGCTGTCCGGATACTGCTCCATGATGTCAAAAGTCCTTGTCCCAAAACGGTTCACGATCAGCTCCGCAGTCCGCGGCCCGATCCCTTTTACCATCCCGGAAGACAGATAGGCCTGTATCCCTTCCTTTGTCTGGGGCCGGATCTCCTGCCAGCTGTCTGTCTGGAACTGGAGTCCGTATTTCCCCTTGATCCATGTTCCCTGCAGGTCGGCTTCCACCGCATCCGTGTCGGGCAGGCCGTCCCCCTTTGCGGTGAACTCTGCGCCCGTTCCCGTATAATGCGGATCCTTTGCCTCCTCCGGAATCTTCTCCATCGTATGGAATACAAAGACACAGTATCCGTTATCTTTGTTGCAGAATATTTTCCTCACAAATCTGCATCTCATCTGTCCTCCTCCTTTCCTCTGTCCTTACCAGGGCAATCCCGTCCGGGCGTTCCCAGAGACTGTATACTGGGATACTGCAATCCCGTGCCGTCCTTATCTCTCCTTCCATCCCGCTGCTGATGCGGTTCCCGCAGACGATCACCGCCTGGCACAGCTTCAGCACGGATATGCCGAATGCAAGGCAGATCTCCCTTTCTTTCGGGATCCGGTCATCCAGATATGCCGGAAGGAAGCTGTGGGGCGCAATGGCCCGGCAATGGAACTGCCGGACCACAAGCTCCGTATATTCGGATGCTTTCTTCATGTTCTCCCTTATCTGCTGCTCAGTGGGCGCAGACAGCGGGGAACAGATATAAACCAGTTCATTTTTCTTTATCATGCTGCTCCTTTCTTCTTTACGGAAAAGCGCCTGCTCTCCGTCGTATTTACATAGTCATCATAGACATCCGGGTACTGTACTTTTAAGCGCTCCAGTCCCTTTTTGTCTATGCCGGTGCGGTAAGCCGGGTTATAGGAAACAAGATACTCTACCGGACCGTCCTTTAAGACGCCGGAACAACTTACCCCCATATCCTCCACGATCCCCGCAAAGGCCTCCTTCATCAGACCATCCAGCTTTTTGGCCTCCCCTTCATGCTGTGCCTTTTCCTCCTTCAGCTGAAGATACCTTTCCAGGCTGAGGATATGCTTCCTGTCAAGCTTTACCTGATCCGCATCCTTTTCAGCGGGGCCGCAGTGCCTGCGGATGCTTTCCAGCACTAGGTCCGGTTTCTCCGTATAAGGAGGCTCCACGCCTTTTTCCACGTTCTCCTGCCAGAAGAATTCTTCTTCTGCGATCAGATCCTCCTCGATATCCAGGTCACGCTCCACGCAGCGGATGATAAACTCGGATTCGTTGTTCCCGTACAGACAGGCAAAATATACTTTATCCAGGTTCATGACTGCCATATAGTGCCGCCCCTGATACTCATAATTAGCCGGGACCGAATCATTGCTCCATTTATTCTGGCAGTTGTAATTGGTGGTCTTACATTCCAGGATGCCTGTAGTCCCGTCCGCAAACTCAATGAAATAATCCACATCCGCCAGCATGAACGGATGCAGCGGATGCTGGAACATCTTCCGGACAGCATAGACCCTGAATCCGGTCTTCCGGGAAAATATTTCTGCTACCAGCTCCTCCAGACGGTGGCCGACTTCCTTTGCTACCCAGTTGTCCTCTTCCTCATCCATGACCGGCTGGATACCCCGTTTGTCATAGTACAGGTCACGCTTCGTACAAAAGGGCGACATTCCCATGACTGCGGCAGCATCGCTCCCGCCGATTCCTCTGCGGCGCCAGGAAAGCCAGTCCTCCCGGCTTAAATTTTCCGTATCTACCAGTACCGCCGCCTCATAATTTAAGTTCAAACCCATAAATGCTCCTTTCCCGGCAGAAAAAAGAGAAGGTCATGCCCTTCTCCATCCTGCCTGCTGTATTTAACTGTTATTCTGTTCCTGTGCCGCTTTCTTAGCAGCGCTGCGCTTCCGCCTGGCTGCCAGGACCACGGCATCCTCTCCCACATCCTCGTCTTTCCTGTGGTTTTTCTTCCTGCATTTTTCAATCGCTGCTTCCCGGTCATACCCGATCTGCTCCGATATGAGCTTCTGGATCTTCAGACAGCGTTCGATATGCAGCTCATACTGGATCCGTCCGCAGGCATCCATCTGCCCGCCTTCCTCCTCCAGGTATTCGGACAGGAGCCCCGCATAGTCTGCCAGTGCATTGCAGATGACGATCAGGTCTCCCTGACAGCTCTGCACGCAGTCAAACTTACCCCGCTCCAGATGATAATAGCGCACCGGAACCCTAGCTTCCTCATCCTGGATAACCTCTCCTGTAATTTCCACTGAATCTTTTACCATGAAAGCGGTTCTCCTTCCTCATAAATGAATACTTCCTTTTTATCTCTGTCATAATAGTAGATGCTGTTAGAAAGCCATTCATCTTTTGACACGTTGAGATAGTTGATTTCCCGTATATCTCTTGTATCTAAATGATTCTCATTTTCATCCTTAATTGGTAAAAGGAGGATTTCGTGGACACTGCTGGGATATATGATCAAATTACATTCCTTGTTCTCTGCAAATTCCTGCAGAAGAGATACATTCAGCAAACAGTTTGCTCCAAAGGAGCGTTTCTGGTTGGATGCCACATACAGTTCCGGCATGTTCCTACCCTTCCCAAATTCAGCAATGACCGCTTCTGTCATTCTATCTTGTTCTTTCTGCACAACCTGCCTAATCAGCCTGAATATTTCAGTAATACAACAGGCACCCTCTGCAAGCAGCTTTTTCATTCCAAGCCTGTATAAATCATCTTCTGTAATGCCCCATCTTTCCATCAGCTCATTTGTGATGATAACGGATGCACTTTGCTCAGCTATGGTCATTTCCAGATAATATGTGATGGCAAGGTCAAGAAATTTCCTGTGTGGACTATTTTCCAACATTTCTAAATTTGCATCATAATTTGTTACTCTTACCCGTATTCTTTCCTTAACTGTACCAAAATCTTGCAGACATGTTACAACATCCTGGGGAACCTCTTCCTGATGGTATGCTTTCAGTAAAATATCTGCAATATTCTCCGCATTCACTTCGCCTACAGCATAGGATTGACCATATTCATCCAGATACATAAGCGGGCTTAAACGCTCATTCTCCTTGTGGATACAGATGCCATGTTGAATAATTCCGTTATTTTTTCTCTTATCCTGCGGGATTATCTGATACTTTTCCCCAAGTTTTCTCTCCAACGCCTTTATGACCTCATTCCTTAAAGTTTCCATTTTTCTCCTCCTTCTCTTTACCATTTGTAACCACCTGGAACGTCATAATCCGCCCAGTTAATTGACAGCGCTCTTGCAATGTTCTCCTCCATCCTGGCAATCCTGCTTCCTTCCTCTCCTTCACAGGCCAGCATGTACAACACCTCGGAGATGCCGAAATAAATCTCATGGGCCGTGCAGGGATCTTCCCCGTACTGAGCCCTGAACAGCTCTACAGCCTCCGCCTCGTATTTCCTTGCAATCCCCAGTCTGTCCATAACGCCTTTCATACAGTTGACCGGATTGGAGATTTCCGTCGAAAGCAGCTTTACCAGATTCCCAGCCGCCAGCTGGTACTTTCCATAAAGCATCTTCAGCTGTTCGTCAAAGTCGCTGATGCGCGTTCCGTTCCTGTGACCGAGCCGCAGCGGGCTCCCCAGGTTGATGGTTGTGTTCCCGTTTCCGGAGATGAGCATGGGATAGATGTTCGCCCCGCCTGATCCGGTATCCGAGGTCGTGATCCGTACTGCGGGCTTCATTTCCTCCGGTTCCTTCCCATGCAGGCGCAGTTCCTCCTGGTACGCCTCCAGAAGGTTATCCTCCCCGGACAGCTCCCATAAGGCAGATGCCATATCATGCTCATAAAATCCTCCCAGCCATGTGCAACCCTTAAATTCCGCGTTAAAATATTCCACGGAATGCATGAAGATCTGCTCCATGTTCAGCACTGCATAGTCATGGCAGTCTCCGCCCAGTACGGCGCTCACCTTTCCTTCTGAAATGCGCAGGAGCGCTTCTCCCTTCGCCACCTTCAGGCAGTCGTTCAGGATACGCGCATAGACGTTTTTTTCCACCCTGCGAAGCCCGGCCCCGGAAATGCCGGCCCGGTCAAGGATGCTTTTGATCGCACAGCACCTCACCGGATAATACTGGTTCCTTACTTTCAGGAGAAGCCCTGTATTCAGGATGGTGTCTGTGATGATTCCCTCATCCAGTCCTTCCTCGGCATACTTCTCCCGAAGTTCCTCTGCTACCCTGCTGTCATCAGTGATGGGCACCAGACGCAGGTTTTTGGATTTCTTCCGTTCCCAGAAGGAATTCCTCCCGATGCTCTCAAGACACTTCAGAAATTCATCCTGCTTTGTGAAGACGCCGCAATAGCTGTCTTCAAAGACCTTTGTTCCACTCATGTTTCTTTCCACCTTTCTTTTTTCTCCGTTTCACGGATGATTTTTTTATCCAGCCGCTTATGCGGGCAAAGCCCATCCGGGCATTTCTGGTATGTTTACGGCACAAAAAAAGGAATGGTCCCATACAAGCTTCCATTCCTTACTGCGTGTGGCTCTCCCACAAATCAACATCCTGTCTCCGGCATCTGTGCCGAAGAACAAAAAAGTGCCAAAAGACTGCCATGCCGCATCGGAAAAATCCTCTGTTCTTCCTGATGCCCGGACAGCTCCTGACACAAAATACAATCATAAACAGCGTATGCATCCCGGTTTCTGCCTCACAGGGCAACACCGGAACCTGCGGTTTACGAAAAGCCGGCAGACATATCGGGTATGTCCTGCCTCTCCCCATTCCCCATAACAGGTCTCGCATAAAAATCAATTACGGATTTATCTTAGCACAATATCTTGTATCATGTCAACTTGATAATACCATATCTATTACTTTTTATCTTTTTCAAAATATTTTCAAGTATTTTCCTGCCAGACGGGTATTTCTGTATATAACCTTCTCCGAGCATCCGGATGAGGTTTTCCGCTCCTTGAAAACTGAAGAGCATACGCCATCATGTATATGGGTTCTGATGGCCGGGTTCCTGCACAGGGTATGCCCGGCCCAGATCAAATCGCACACAGTGCAGCCAGTCAACGCGGCCGGGGAGGGCGCAGGAAACGGTGGTGGAAGGTATGTGTAAGCTATTTACCGACATTTTTAACAGTTACTTTATTATATTTTTTATATTGTGCAGCACCATTTTCTACTGTATAATGCCCTTAACAGAGAGATATTTGCTGGATTCTTGGCAGACTGCACATGGAAAGGAGTCCTTATGGCAGTCAATGGACAAAAAAATCCTGAAACAGGAAATTGTTACAGCCAGGAAATCAAAGATAAGAAAACCTATTCCGTTCTTGAGATTGCGGATATTCTGCAGATCAGCAAAAGCAAGGCATATGAGCTTTGTAAGCAGCCGGATTTCAAAGTGGTCCGGCTCGGACGGACAATCAGAATCTCCAAAGCATCTTTTGATGACTGGCTTAACAACCTGTTATAAAGGTAGAAGGAGAGACGAATGGCATCTATTATCAAGAGAAAAAGCAAATATTCGGTAGTGTATTATTATACAGATGAGAAAGGAGTGAAGCACCAGAAATGGGAAACCTGTCAGGACCATGCTGACGCAAAACGCAGAAAGGCTGAGATTGAGAATCAGCAGGGCAACGGCACCTTTATCCCTCCACAGGAACTTACCGTAAAAGAGTTTTTGCGGGACTTTGTTAAAATCTATGGCACATCCCACTGGGCTTTGTCAACATACGAGTCCAACTGTGCTCTGATTGCAAACTATATTAACCCGGTGATTGGTGATGTGGCAGTTCAGGATGTCACCCCGAAGTTTGTGGATGAGTTTTATGTACGGCTGCAGAAAACAAAGCCTGTGGTAAAGAAGAACAAGAAGCCAAAAAGTGAATATCTTACGCCGGGCACAATTCATAGTATTCATAAGATACTCAGATGTGCTTTCGAGCAGGCGGTAAAATGGGAGATTATCGCAAGAAATCCGTTTCCCCATGCAAACAAGCCCAAGACCAATTACAAGAAACGTGACATCTGGACGGCAGATATGATAAGGAAGGCTCTGGATGAGTGCGATGATATGAAACTCTATGTCGCAATGAATCTGGCGTTTGCCTGTTCCATGCGTTATGGGGAAATCTGCGGGCTTACATGGGACAAAGTACATATTTCAGACGAGGATATTGCGAATGATGATTCCCATCTTTGGATTGAACAGGAGCTTGCCCGTGTATCAAGGGAAGCAAGACAGCAGCTGGATGACAAGGATATTATGTTTATATTTCCTTCTGTCATGTCGAACACCCACACCAATCTTGTTCTGAAAAAGCCCAAAACAGAATCTAGCATCAGAAAAGTATGGATTCCAAAAACCGTCGCTTATATATTAAGGGAATGGCGGCAGATTCAGGATCAGTATAAAGAATACCTGGGGCAGGATTTTTATGACTATAATCTTGTTTTGACACTTCCAAACGGAAGGCCTGTGGAAAACCGCATTATGGAAAAGGAATTCTCAAAGCTCCGGGAGAAGGCAGGACTGCCTTATGTAGTGTTCCATTCCCTGCGGCACTCCAGTACGACTTATAAGCTGAAGCTCAACCATGGTGATCTGAAGGCGACACAGGGGGATACCGGCCATGCGCAGATTGATATGATCACCGATGTATATGCACATATCCTGGATGAGGACAGGAAAGTGAA
>CAMWWF010000055.1 GCA_947177885.1 uncultured Lachnospiraceae bacterium | reverse complement strand
CCACGAACTGTGCGGAGCGGACTGCGGTTTTTAAGGCAGTCAGTGAAGGGAAGCTCAGGATAAGAGCCATGGCGGTAACGGGAGGAATGGAGGACACGGAGCCCTCCGATTACGCCTATCCCTGTGGGATCTGCAGACAGGTGCTGCAGGAATTCGGAACAGAGGATATGCAGCTGATCATTGCAAAAAGCATTACGGATTACAGGGAGTTTAGTTTGAAGGAATTGCTCCCGTTTGGATTTGGAGGTGAATCGATCAAATGAATATCAGATTATATAATGCCCGGATACTCACAATGGAAAAGAACAAACCCGTGTTTCGCTGTGAGGTCTGGGTCAAGAATGAGAAAATAGCGTATATTGCCTCTCAGGAGGAACTGTCGGGAGAGTGGGCTAAGGATCTGCCGAGAATTGCATGGGATATTGAGATTGACTGTAAGGATAATCTGCTGATGCCGGGTTTCAAGAATGCCCACACGCATTCCGCCATGACATTCCTGCGTTCCTATGCGGATGACGTACCTCTGGACAAATGGCTGAACGAGAAGGTGTTTCCCCTGGAGGCAAAGCTTTCCGGTGAGGATATTTATCATCTTACCCGGCTTGCGATCCTGGAATATCTGACCTCTGGTATCACTTCCATATTTGAGATGTATCTCACTCCCGATACCATTGCGGAAGCATGCATGGATATGGGCATGAGATGTGTGCTGACCAGTGGTCTCAACAATTTCAGTTCCTCCATAGCACAGCTGGAAAGGGAATATCTGAAATGGAATAAGAAGAATTCCCTGATCAGTTATCAGCTGGGTTTCCATGCGGAATATACCTGCTCCAAAGAACTGATCTATAACATAGCCAAGCTGGCCCATGAGTACCGTGCACCCGTCTACACGCACCTTTCCGAGACCGCGAAGGAGGTGGAAGCGTGTAAGGCGAAATACGGCATGACACCGGTCATGTTTTTGGATACGATGGGTGTGTTTGAATTCGGCGGCGGCGGATTTCACTGTGTCCATGTGACGGACAGCGATATGGAGGTGCTCCGCAGGCGCAGGATGTATGTGATCACCAATCCCGCATCCAACCTGAAGCTGGCCAGCGGCATTGCCCCCATTGCACAATTTGAGCGAAGGAAGATTCCGGTGGCCATCGGCACGGACGGTCCTGCCAGCAATAACTGTCTGGACATGTTCAGGGAAATGTTTCTGGTGGCCGGCTTGAGCAGAGTGCGGGAGGGAGACGCGTCAAGTCCGGATGCCATGAAAGTGCTCCGAATGGCTACCGTCCAGGGGGCGAGGGCAATGCACCTTTCCAAGGCGGATGTGCTTGCAAAGGGCAAGTTTGCCGATATCATCCTCATCGACCTGCACCAGCCCAACATGCAGCCCATCCACAATATTCCAAAGAATCTGGTGTACAGCGGCAGCAAGTCCAATGTATGTATGACTATGATAGGCGGAAAGATACTGTACCGTAACGGAGAGTTCAATATAGGCGACAGCGTGGAGAATATCTATACCAGATGTGATGAGATTGTAAGGCGTCTGACCAACGCCTGAACAATAAATAACATATTAACAGTATCCGTCTGAACCATGTGATGAGTACAGGAGCATTTTCGAATGACGGGCAGCCGGAAATGACTCCGCTGACAAAAGCAATGATCGGGCGGATGCGGAATAAATTGCCGCGAATGGCAATTGAATAGGAGGAAAAATGTTAGAGAAAGTTTTTAAACTGAAAGCGAACAACACCAGTGTGAAAACAGAGATCATTGCCGGTCTGACCACCTTTATGACAATGGCTTACATCATCGCACTGAACCCCAACCTGCTGACCAATTTTGACGGCGGTTCTCCTTTGTGGAATGGTGTGTTTCTGGCTACCTGTATCGCGTCTGCGATCGGTATGATGGTCATGGCCTTTGGGGCGAACAAGCCTTTCGCCATGGCGCCGGGGATGGGATTGAACAGCTTTTTTGCCGTAGTGGTTGCCAATATTGTGAGCATCACGGGCATGACCTATCTGGAATCTTTTCAGGCGGCGCTGTGCCTCATCCTGATCGAGGGACTGGTGTTTGTAGTGCTGTCCGTACTGAATGTCCGGGAAAAGATCGTGGATGCAATCCCTCTGGGTGTGCGGCTGGGAATTGCGCCTGCCATCGGTCTGATGCTGATGAACATCGGTCTGGGCTCCAATGCCGGCGTTTACTCTGAGACCGGCGGCCCCTTTTATGTCATGAGCAGTTTCTTTGGTGCACTGACCCCCAGCCTTGCGAAGACGAATATGGGATCCGGTTACGGGACCATGGTGCTCACCGTTGTGACCATGTTCGTAGGACTCTTTGTCATTATCATTCTGGCGCAGAAGGGTGTGAAGGGCGCTGTGATTCTGGGCATGCTGGCAGCCAGCGTGATCTACTGGGCGGGAGAGGCGATTTTCCTTGGCGTTAATCCTTTTGCAAGTCTGTCCACGGCGTCGTTCCTTCCTCCTTTTAAGGATATGGCGGAGAATACGCTTTTTAAACTGAATTTCGGCGGCCTTATGGAGATCGGCTGGTTTACCGTGATCACACTGGTCGTTACTTTCTGTATCATTGATATGTTCGATACCATTGGAACTCTGGTAGGTACCGCAAGCCGTGCAGGCATGCTGGATAAGAACGGCAAGATGCCCCAGATGAAGGAAGCTCTGCTGGCGGATGCCGTAGGCACTGTTGCAGGTTCCCTGACAGGTACTTCCACTGTGACAACTTTTGTGGAGTCCGCTTCCGGTGTGGAGGCAGGCGGCCGCACCGGTCTTACCGCGCTGACCACAGGTATCCTGTTCCTTGTCTGCATCTTCCTGGCGCCCATCGCGGCGATCATTCCTGCGGCAGCCACCTCTTCAGCGCTGATCTATGTGGGAATACTTATGGTGACAGGCTTAAAGAATGTGAACTTCAATGATCTCAGTCAGTCCGCGCCCGTGGCTTTAATGCTGATCGCAATGCCCATCTCCGGGTCCATCGGACATGCCATTGGTATCGGTCTGATCGTTTATACCGTGATCAAACTGTTCACCGGCAAGGCAAAGGATGTCTCAGTACTCACCTATGTGCTGTCGGCAATCTTCCTGATCAAGTTCTTTTTGGTAGCATAGTGTCATTTCAGGACATTTTCGGACGCCGGGGCGGCCGGAAATGTCCTGCTGACCTGAATCGTTCGGGGTAGATGCGGGATCATTGCCGCAGGCGGCAATGGAATGGCAGAAGCGGTCCCGGAACGACGAATCTTAAAACAGACCTGAAATAGGAGAAACGGAAATTTATGGAAGAAGTCATGCTTTTGTTTCTGGCATTTGCAGTCTTTGCGCTTGCGCTTTTCCTTCTGGATTCATATCGGACGAGGCAGGCGGAGAAGAGACTCATGAGATCGCTTTATGGAGACTGCGGTAAGCTGGCGCAGAAGGAATATGCACCGGAGCGTTTCGCCAGGATCGGAAGCTATTTCCTGAGACACCCTTCCCCGGGGCAGTTGGATGATATCACCTGGAATGACCTGGGGATGGATGAGCTCTTTAAACGTATGAATTATACCCTGTCCGCATCGGGGGAAGAGTATCTCTATTATACGCTCAGGACCCCGAAGCGGGAAGAGGAGGAACTGCTGCATCTGGAGGACGTGGTGGGTTTCTTTGAGGGACATCCCGACGAGAGGGTGAAGCTGCAGCTTCAAATGAACAAACTGGGGCATACGGGGAAATTTTCACTGTATGACTATCTGGATAATCTGGACTACCTGGGGGATCGTTCCAATCGGAAAAGTCTGATTCAGGATCTTTTGTTTCTGCCCTTTATCTTCTTATTGTGGGTCAATTTCTCCATTGGGATCATGGGGCTTGTTCTGCTCATGGTCTACAATATCACCACCTACTTTAAGGAAAAAAACGAGATCGATCCCTATATTACAAGTTTTGCATATATCATGCGGCTTTTGGGGATCTGTGAGGAAATAGAGAAGGTAAAGATACCTGTCTGTGAGAGGGAATGGGAGCGGCTCCGCCGGCATACGAAAGCAATGCAGTCCATGCGGAGAAATTCATTCTGGGTCATGGATCCGGGGAGAGGCCAGGCAGGCGGGAACATTTTGGAAACTGTTTTGGACTATGTCAGAATGGTATTCCATGTGGATCTTTTAAAATTCAACAGTATGCTGAAGCATCTTAGAAATCACATTGAGGATGTGGACACACTTATCGGCGTCATTGGATTTCTGGAGACTGCCATTGCCATAGGGATTTTTCGCGGTTCTTTGACGGAAGGATATTGTCAGCCTGTGTTTGGAAATGACAACGGGATATCCATGGAGGCGGGGTACCATCCTCTGCTTGTCCAACCGGTGAAAAACGGGATAAAGGCGGATAGGGGTGTGCTTCTGACCGGCTCTAATGCCTCCGGAAAATCCACTTTTTTAAAGACGGTGGCGATCAATGCCGTTTTTGCCCAGACCATACACACATGTGCGGCTGACAGCTTTCACAGTGCCTTCTACCGGATATATTCTTCCATGGCGCTGCGGGATGACCTGGGAGCGGGAGAGAGCTATTATATTGTAGAGATCAAGGCGCTGAAAAGGATTCTGGACGCGGCAGGGGAGCAGCACGGCAGGGTTCTCTGCTTTGTGGACGAGGTGCTGCGGGGAACGAATACGGTGGAGCGGATCGCCGCCTCCACCCAGATATTAAAGAGCCTGCAGGGATCCCGTATCATCTGCTTTGCGGCGACTCACGATATTGAGCTGACCCGGCTGTTGGAGGAGGAGTATGACAATTACCACTTTTCGGAGGAGGTAAGAGACGGGGATGTAATGTTCGACTATAAGCTGCAGTGCGGCAGAGCCACTACCAGAAATGCCATTCGGCTTTTGGAATTAATGGGCTATGACAAGGCGATCATTGATAAGGCTTATCGGCAGGCGGAGACTTTTATGGAGACCGGGGAATGGTCAGGGTGATATCAAGAACATCACTTGACGGAAAATACCGGGATTGGTATACTAAATAGGAAGAAAAAGGAATCCCCGCGCGGGAAGTCAATGTAATTGTTCGGAGGAATGATCTTCAGGCACGTTCCGGAGACCCATAGGCTCCGAATGGAGGAATATAAATATATAAGAGGAGATGCGTTATTATGGTAAATTTTGTAAATGTTTTTTTGACTTATGTGGTACAGTTTCTTGTGATCGGCGTTGTGTCAGGGGTTGCCATCACGATAGGAATAACAATGGCTAAGAAAAAGAATACCGGAGCGGCGTCTGAGACGGAAACCGCGGAAGGTACAAACAGGGCTTAAGGAATGGAAAGTTTATTTACCACCATATTATGGGATATGGACGACACGCTTCTGGATTTTCCTTATTCTCAGAGGTATGCCCTGAAAAAGTGTTTTCGAACCATAGGGCGGGAGATCACGGAAGAACAGATTGCACGCTATTCCCGGATCAATGACGATTACTGGAAGCGTTTGGAACTGGGAGAGGTGACCAGGGAAGAATTGCTCACCGGTCGTTTCAGCACGCTCTTTAAAGAATACGGCATTGAGGGCGTTAATGTGGAAGAACTCCACAGAGAGTATGAGGAGGCTCTGGGCAGTGTGTTTTTGTTCAGAGACGACGGGCTTTCGATCGTCAGGTCATTTCAGGGAAAGGTCAGACAATATGTGATCACCAATGGCATCTCTGCCGTAGCCCGCAACAAACTGAAGATTTCAGGGTTGGAAGAGGTTGTGGATGGAATCTTTGTCTCCGAGGAGATCGGATCTCCGAAACCCGGGAAGAAATTCTTCGATCATTGTCTGGAGCGGATTCCGGAGAAAGACAAGTCGAAAATATTGATCGTGGGTGATTCCCTTACCAGCGATATCAGAGGCGGTGTGCAGATGGGCATTCCTACCTGCTGGTACCGTCCGGAAGGCAGGGAGAACAATACGCCGTGGAAGCCCGATCATGAGATAAACGATCTGCATATGGTATATGATATTGTGATGATATGATCTGGGGGTTTTGAAATATGGCGAAATCAGCAGGGCAAAAATTAAAACTCTTGTATATCATAAAACTTCTATCGGAGAAGACAGATGAGAATCATCCTGTCAGTACCGCTGAGATCATTGCCTATCTGGATGCCAATGGAATCCATTCGGAACGGAAGAGCATCTATGATGATATCAATAAGCTCTGTGAGTTCGGGTACGATATCATACAGGTTCACAGCAGACTTGGCGGCGGTTATTATATGGCCGGCAGGGAGTTTGAGCTGGCAGAGTTGAAACTGCTGGTGGACGCGGTACAGTCGTCCCGGTTCATCACTACCCGGAAATCCCGGAGTCTGATCAGGAAGCTGGAGCAGATGGCCGGAAAATACGATGCGGGAAAGCTTCAGAGACAGGTGTTTGTGGCTGGCCGTATCAAGACGGAAAATGAAAGCATCTACTATAATGTGGATAATATACATAGGGCTATTCAGGAAAACAGGCAGATATATTTTCTGTATCTGGACTGGAATCTGAGGAAGCAGCTGGTCCCCAGAGCCAATGCGGAGAGGACGGTAAGTCCGTGGGCATTGATCTGGCGGGAGGACAATTATTATCTGGCGGCTTTTGACAGCACGGATAAGGTCATGAAGCATTTTCGTGTGGATAAGATGGGAAAGACGGTGGTATTGGACCAGGAGCGGGAAGGCATGGAACAGTTCTCCAAGGTCGATCCCGCGTCCTATACGAATCAGACTTTCGGCATGTACAGCGGAGATGAAGAGAGTGTGACATTACAGTTCCCCAACAGACTGGTGGGAGTGGTGATGGACAGGTTCGGCAGGGATGCCGACATCCGTCCCATGACGGACCGGATTTTCCGGGTCCGGGTGAGAGTGGCGGTGAGCGGCCAGTTTTTCGGATGGCTGGCAGGGATCGGACGGGAAGCGGTGATCGTCAGCCCGGCCGCAGTCAGAGAGCAGTACAGTCAGTGGCTGTCGGATATCGTGGATACGATGAAAATTACGGATGGCTTGATCAATGGGAAAGGTATCTAAAAATCAGATGCCTTTTTTGTTTATTTTTATGAAGATACCGAATTGACAAGCAGAGGAAATTTTCTTATACTGTATTGTAATGGGCACAATATATAGGAGCAAATTGTAATAGAGCCCCAAATATTGCGCTTTTTCGTTGCTTATATCTCGTCAGAGCCCCGGACGGCGGCCTGGACGGAGGGATAGAAACAGTGAATTTTTCGGAAGGGAATGGAGCAGATGAGCAGTAATTTTGATCAGGAATTAACGGAAAATGCAGACTATGGAGAAGAGTTTCAGCCTGAGAAGACAGTCTATGTGGTCAAAAAGGATGGCAGCACAGAAGCTTTTAATGTCCAGAAGGTGATCAGCGCGGTAGGAAAGAGCGCCTACAGAGCGCTGACGAAGTTTACCGAAGATGAGGAGCGCCATATTTGTCAGTACGTCATCGATAAGGTAAATGAGATGGACGCGGATCAGATCCCTATTCCCGTAATGCATAACATTGTGGAAAGCGCATTGGAGCAGGTTAAACCTGTTGTGGCAAAGAGTTACCGCGATTACCGCAATTACAAGCAGGATTTTGTGCGCATGCTGGACGATGTCTATAAGAAGAGCCAGTCCATCATGTATATCGGAGACAAGGAAAATGCCAACACGGACTCCGCTCTGGTGGCGACCAAGAGAAGCCTGATCTTTAACCAGCTGAACAAGGAGCTGTACCAGAAATTTTTCCTGACCATTGAGGAGATCCAGGCGTGCAGGGACGGCTATATCTATGTTCATGACATGTCTGCCAGAAGGGATACCATGAACTGCTGTCTCTTTGATGTGCAGAACGTGCTGAGCGGCGGATTTGAGATGGGAAATGTATGGTACAATGAACCCAAGTCCCTTGACGTGGCCTTTGACGTCATCGGCGATATCGTTCTCAGTGCGGCAAGCCAGCAGTACGGCGGCTTTACCGTGCCCAGCGTGGATCTGATCCTGGAGCCTTATGCGGAGAAGTCCTATCAGAGATATGTGGAAAAATACCGGCGACTGGGTATTGACGATCAGCGTGCGGAGCAGGAAGCTTATGAGGACGTGGTCAGGGAATATGAACAGGGATTCCAGGGCTGGGAATATAAATTTAACACCGTGGGGAGCAGCCGCGGCGATTATCCTTTCATCACCGTGACAGCGGGCACCGGAACAGGGAGATTTGCCAAGCTTGCCACCATCACCATGCTGAATGTGAGGAAAAAGGGACAGGGAAAGAAGGATTGCAAGAAGCCTGTGCTCTTTCCGAAGATCGTCTTCCTGTATGATGAGAATCTTCACGGACCGGGAAAGCCTCTTGAGGATGTATTTGAGGCCGGTGTGGAGTGCTCGTCAAAGACCATGTATCCCGATTGGCTGAGCCTGACGGGAAAAGGCTATGTGGCAAGTATGTATAAGAAGTATGGCCGGATCATTTCCCCTATGGGCTGCCGGGCGTTTCTTTCGCCCTGGTACGAGAGGGGCGGCATGCATCCTGCCGATGATCAGGACAAGCCTGTGTTTGTGGGCCGGTTCAATATCGGTGCGGTATCCCTGCATCTGCCCATGATCCTGGCAAAAGCGAGAAAGGAAAGCCGGGATTTCTATGAGGTGTTGGACTATTACCTGAATCTGATCCGTCAGCTTCATATCCGCACCTACGCATACCTTGGAGAGATGCGGGCATCCACCAATCCTCTGGCATACTGTGAAGGCGGTTTTCTGGGCGGAAATCTGGGGCTCCATGACAAGATCAAGCCGCTCTTGAAATCCGCTACCGCAAGCTTCGGCATCACGGCGCTGAATGAGCTGCAGGAGCTGTACAACGGAAAGTCTCTGGTGGAGGACGGTGCGTTCGCGCTGGAGGTAATGGAGTATATCAATGCCAGGGTAAATGAGTTCAAGGAGGAGGATGGAAATCTCTATGCCATCTACGGGACTCCCGCGGAGAATCTCTGTGGGGTACAGGTAACACAATTCCGGAATAAGTACGGTATTGTGGAGGGTGTTTCCGACAGAGAGTATGTAAGCAACAGTTTCCACTGTCATGTGAGCGAGGATATCACCCCCATTGAGAAGCAGGACAAGGAAGACCGTTTCTGGGATCTCTGTAACGGAGGTAAGATCCAGTACGTAAAATATCCGATTGATTATAATATCACGGCGGTGAAAACATTGATCCACCGCGCTATGGATATGGGATTTTATGAGGGAGTCAATCTTTCTCTGGCCTATTGTGACGATTGCGGGCATCAGGAGCTGGAAATGGATGTGTGTCCAAAGTGCGGAAGCCGCAATCTGACAAAGATTGACCGTATGAACGGTTATCTGTCCTATTCCCGGGTGCACGGGGATACCAGATTGAATGATGCCAAGATGGCGGAAATTGCGGAAAGGAAATCAATGTGAGGTATCATAATATAACGAAGGATGACATGCTGAACGGCGACGGCCTCCGGGTGGTACTCTGGGTGGCGGGCTGTAATCATTGCTGTAAGGGATGTCATAACCCCATTACCTGGGATCCCAACGGGGGCCTGCTGTTCGACGAGGCTGCGAAACAGGAAATCTTTGAACAGCTGGATAAGACTTATATATCGGGTATCACTTTCTCCGGCGGCGATCCGCTGCATCCCGCCAATGGGATGCCGGTCAGGGGACTGATGGCGGAGATAAAGGAGAGATATCCTGAAAAGACCATCTGGCTCTATACCGGTGATGTGTGGGAAAATATATGTGATCATTCCCTGATGAAGTACGTGGATGTGCTGGTTGACGGGGAATTTATGGAGGATAAAGAGGACGCAAAGCTGCTCTGGAAGGGCAGTTCAAATCAGAGAGTCATTGACGTGCGGAAGACCCTGGCACAGGAGGATGTCACAATTCCGGTGTTATATTGTGGCGATTATGCGTCAGACTATAAGGTGACCGAGAGACCGGACAATATCGGAGGGTGCTGTGATTAGGGCTCGGTGAAAGAAGGGCATGCCGGGGAACATTATTATGTGGAGAAAGTTTCATACATACGGGAGAGCGGGAACGTGAAGAGAGTGGCGCAGTTTTTTAAGGTAAGTGAAGACTTGTTTGTGGAGGCGGTGAAAGAAGATTTTCCCCAATATGCGGAAGCGGATATACGGCGGATGTATGATGATCTGAAATTGCCGCGGAGAGCCACAAGGGGCAGTGCGGGATATGATTTTTTCGCACCTTTTGCCTTTACGCTGCCGCCGGCCTCCACGATCCGGATCCCGACAGGCATCCGGGTGAAGATGGAGGAGAACTGGGTGCTGAAGCTCTACCCCAGAAGCGGATTAGGCTTTAAGTTCCGATTGCAGATGAATAATACGGTAGGGATCATTGACAGCGATTACTTTCACTCCGACAACGAGGGGCATATTTTTGTGAAGCTCACCAACGATTCCAATGAGGAAAAGACTCTCACCGTGGAGCAGGGAACAGGAATCGTTCAGGGGATTTTTTTGGAATATGGTATCACGGTGGATGATGATGCGGAAGGAATCCGCAATGGCGGATTTGGAAGTACCACCGGAAGCGGCATAGGGTAGATCCGCGTTCCTTTTCGCGGGAAGTGAGCCGGGGGCGTGCCTGCGAGAACGGTTTTCATATGCGCGTAAGCCAAATACCGGAGAAGCGCACAGTGTTTTCGGGGTTGGTTCTGAGCAGTTACATAATTTGTATAAACAGGATAAAAACTTCTCTTTGGGATATAATGAAAAGTAAATCTATTTCCGGAAGGGGAGTTTTTATTTTGAGTGAGGAAACGAAAAAAAAGATAAGCGGAACTTTGGCACAGGATATGGAATATATGAATCGTGTGCTGGGCGCGGACCGCAATTTTGATATTATTTACCGGGTCATCCGCATTGGAGGGAAGGAAGCCTGCATGTATCTGGTGGACGGTTTCTGTAAAGACGATCTGGTACAGAAACTTCTGCAGTATTTTATGGATCTGACACCGGATAAAATGCCTCAGGACATGCATGGGATCTCCAAGCAGTTTACTCCTTATGTGGAAGTGGAGATCGATGACCGGTTTGATACCATGATCAACTCCCTGCTGTCAGGTATGTTCATTCTGCTGATCGACGGCTACAGCAAGGCGCTGCTGATCGACTCCCGCACGTATCCGGCCAGAGGCGTGGAGGAACCGGAGAAAGACAAGGTGCTGAGAGGTTCCAAGGACGGCTTTGTGGAGACTGTGGTGTTCAATACCGCCCTGATCCGCCGCCGGATCCGCAGCACGGATCTCTGTATGGAAATGCTGACCGCCGGGGAAAGCTCGCACACGGATATTGTGCTATGCTATATGGACAAGAGAGTGGATCATCAGTTCCTGGAAGCGGTCAGGCGCAAGATCAATGAGCTCAGGGTGGATGCACTGACCATGAATCAGGAGTCCCTGGCGGAATGTCTTTACAAGAAAAAATGGTACAATCCTTTTCCGAAGTTTAAATATACGGAGAGACCGGATGCGGCGGCGGCACAGGTGCTGGAGGGAAATATCGTCATACTGGTGGATAATTCCCCCTCTGCAATGATACTCCCCACCACTATTTTTGATGTG